>CAMFKD010000011.1 GCA_945957095.1 uncultured Chlamydiae bacterium | reverse complement strand
CTCCGACACCATGCCCACGCTACATCTTTCTCAAGAAGAGCTCAGGAATGCTCGCGACCTCCTTCAAAATAAAGGTGTCACAGCGGGCGATATCGTCATTGGAGTCAACCCAGGAGCAGCTTATGGATCAGCAAAATGCTGGCTTCCGGACCGTTTTAAAGAGCTGACATTGCGTCTACTCGCCAATCCTCGTTATCGCATCGTCTACTTTGGGGACAGTGCGGGCGCGCCTCTCGTCAATGACCTGTGCAATGGCTTACCTGACCGCGTCATCAACTTGGCAGGAAAAACGACGATTCGGGAGTTGGCGGCTCTTATTAAGTGTTGCCGCGTTCTGATCACAAATGACAGCGGCCCTATGCATATGGCCGCCGCCTTAGGCGTCCCACCATTGGCCTTATTTGGCTCCACCAGCGATGTCAAAACAGGCCCTTACCAACTCGGCAGGGTGTTGCACAAGCATGTCGAATGCTCACCATGCTACAAACGTGTTTGTCCCATCGACTTTCGCTGCATGAAGCGCATTGAAGTAGACGAGGTCTTCCAAAATCTACGCGATATGGTAGGAAATCAGCATGAAGGAATTTGACCGCGCCGGCGACTACACTTACCTTGAGACTGCCTTTGAAGAAGGAGACATCTCTTCAGAAGGTGAAGAGAGCCCATCTCAAGAAGAGCTTGAAGCGCTCTACCATCAGATGCACACGTTGAAAACACTATTGAAGCAGAGCCAAGAAGAAACGCGGACACTGCGCACTCGCCTCAACCATCAAGATTCTGCTGCTACAACACGCGAAAGACAGCGTTATGAAGCGCTTCAACGCACCCTACAAGAAAAAGAAGAACGCCTTAGCCAGTTGGAAGAGTATAAAGTGCTCTATCAACGCGCCCAAGAACATGTCCATACCCTACAGTTAGACCTGCAGCAGCTGGAGACAGAAAAATCAGATGAATTAGATCACCTCTACCAGCAACTCAGCGCCCTGAAAGACGTTGTGAAAAAGCAGGAAGAGTTGGGCGCTCTAAACCACCAGAAAGCCCATGAGATGGCGGACAGACTTTCTGTGCTGGAAGAAGAGAAGAGGCAAGCCATTGAACAATCTCATCGCGAAGCGGAGACCTTAGCAACAACACGTGCAGAAGTAGAAGTCCTTAAGCAAGCTATAGAGCAAGCGATAGCAGAGAGCCGAGACACCGAGGCGCAGTACCAAAACATCTTAATAGAAAAAAATAATCTCTTAGATCAACTCGAGAACGTCAAACAACAAGTGCTTAATGCCGATAACGCCTTGCGTCTGAAAGATGAGAAGATCCACGAAGCCGAAACCTTCAAGCAGAGAAGCAAACAACAACTGCAGACGTTAGAGCAACAGCTTGGAGAATCGCAAAAACAGCAATGCCACCTTCAGACTGCGTTAACAGACCTCAGACGTGATCGCGAAAGCCTATCGCGTGTTAGGAGTGCATTGGAGGCAGATTACAAGCAGCTGCAGCAGCAGAAGCTGGAACTGGAAGTGCGCCTGCAGCAAGCGCATGAAGAAAAGGCAAAGAAGACGTCCGAGCTGCAACAGCAAGCGGAAAAAACATTACAGGAGCAGCGACAGCGACAAGAATGTGAAAGCGAACTGGCAGTGGTCAAACAGCAAGTACAAGAACAGCACCAAGCCCAACAGCTACTACGGCAAGAGCTACATGTAGCTGAAGGACAACAGAAGCAACTCGTTGCCGATCTCGCCAGCATGGAAGGACAACACAAAGACCTTTCGGCACAGATTCTCCGACTACAGCAGGAAAAAGCCACTCTAGAGCGCGAGCTATCACAGCAACGGCAAGCGCAGGAAGCTAGCACTAGTGAACTACAGATGGCGCAGCAGCATCTCGCCAAGAAAGTCAAAGAAGCCTCACGCACTGCAGAGAAGCTGGACGAAGCCAACATCCGTATACGCAACCTAGATGTAGCAGTGCAGGAAGCGAAGCAACACCATCTGACGCTTACTGAAGAGATGGAGCAGCTTCGCAAGCGTGAAAAAGAGACAGAGCAGCGTTGCGAGCAGCAGATATTACAAGCTGCCGCTACTGCGAAGCAGTGGGAAACAGATTACACCCGCGTCTATGGACAATGGCAGCAAGCGGAAGAAGCTGTCAAAAAGCTCAGAGAGCTAGAGCATAAATACAACCAGGTATCCAGCATCCTCTCCAACCTAGGGCAGTTCTTTGACCCACCAGCACCACACACCCCTACGACAGAACCTTCAGCAAGCAACGCAATGCCCCCTACAACAGAGACACAAAGCCCCCCTTCGGACACACATCAAGATCTCTTTTCAGCTCCGCAATCGCCCAAACGCCCCAAGCGTAACTTGTTTGACCTGTAGGATCACTGTGACTAACAAGCCTATAAGAATCCTAGGCATTGACCCAGGCACACGCATCACAGGCTATGGTGTTGTCGAGATTCAAGGACCACATCATTCTGTATTAGACTATGGTTGTATCCGCCCTCCCGCTAATGCAGAACTTTCACAACGCTATCTCATTATCTACAATAGTCTTTGTGAGCTGATGGATCACTTTAAACCCGATGCTGCTGTTGTCGAAAGCCAATACATGCGCGCCAACTTTCAGAGTGCTATTAAATTAGGCATGGCGCGCGGAATGGTGATTTTGGCGGCTAAGCAGCGTGATATTCCTATCTTCGAATACACCCCAAACAAAGCCAAATTAGCTGTCGTAGGCAATGGAAAAGCTAGCAAGAGCCAAGTACAAGCGATGGTGCAGCATCTACTAAAGCTAAAGGAACCACCGCAGCCTGAAGACGCTGCTGATGCCCTAGCCTTAGCAATCTGCCACGCTCAAAATGCCAATAGGGCACAACTTGTTGGGAAACAGCTTTAGGAGCAAGTAGATGTACGCATATATCAAAGGTTCTCTCATCCATGCTTCGACACAAGAAGCCATCGTAGAAACCCATGGTGTCGGCTACCTCATCGCCATCCCTGTCAACGCCTTTGCCAACCTGCCACCTCTTGGTTCAGAAGTTACTCTCTACACCTCGTTCATCGTGAGGGAGCAATCCCAAGCACTATTTGGCTTCCTGACTAGCGACGAGCGCGAACTCTTTGAGGTACTGCTAGGCATTACGGGCATCGGCCCCAAGACGGCTTTAAGCCTAATCGGTCACCTAACGATTCATGATTTCGGCAAGGCCATTGCGGATCACGATATCAGCTTGATGTGTAAAGTGCCTGGCATTGGGCGAAAAACAGCTGAAAGGCTATTGTTAGAAGTGCGCGATAAGCTCCCAGGCCTCTCAAGCCCTACTATGAAGCACTATGCCGTCAAAGCGCCCCTCGATGCTCGTGGACAGGTCATCAGTGATGCGATGAGCGCCCTTATCCATCTCGGTTACAATCAAGTGACAGCAGAAAAAGCCATTAAAAGAAGTTTAGAAGGCCTGCAAGAACCTGTTGAGCTACCCCAACTGATCACGACAGCCCTAAAAAATGTCTAAAGCGTCACTCAATCACAAATGCTGGCGATGTTCTTAACCTGCTCACAAATGCTTTTGGAGACCGATCTACTGTCTCAGTTAGTGGAGCAATGGTAGTGGATAGCGTAACTTCCGAATCTTCAGTGGATTCCGTGTCACTATCACTTTGTCCACTAGTGCTTGATGACTCACTATTCGCGCTACTACTATCAGATGTGCCTGACTGTGCTTCGACCATTGCTTTGCGTATCGCCATCCAATCATTTGTTGAGACATGCAAAGAGGGAGCAATCACCGCCTCCAAATCGGGCAATGCCTCCTCAATCAAGGTGATGGCAGTAGGAATCGATCGCTTGCTAGGGTCGGAGTCGATCAGAAGTAGGACAGCATCGCGAATCTTCTGCGGCAAAGAGGGATATTCTTCGTTGATTTTCTTACGCAGCTCAGGAAGACCAAGCTTAATATCATGCTCGTTGGGGTACTCATCCGATTCATAGAACCAATCTGGCTCGATACCCATAAAGACTTCAATGCCCAATAGACCAGCACTATAAGCATCTCTGGACGGATCTACGTCCTTTTTATCAAAATCCCAGTATTCCAACGGCACGTAAGCTGGAGACCCTCCATATCCAGTACGCTCCTTGCCAATTTCTTCGGCAAAGGTAAAGTCGATGATACGTGGCTCCACCTCCCCATTTACCATCTTTATCAGAACATTTTGCGGCTTGATATCAAAATGAACGTAACCAGCCTCATGGATGGCCTGATATCCGCGAAGCAACTTCAAAAAAAACGTCCATTTTCCCACTGCCGTCCATCCATTCACTCCTTCAGCACTCAGCTCACCTAATTTACAATATTCAAAATCAATATAAGGTACGGGATGCTCTGTGGGATACGCCTTAATGACATAAGGCACCTCCTTAGCCATCAATGCCTGCACAATCTGCAGCTCTCGATTCCTCATCTGAATCGCTTTGTCTTCGTTCTTATCTTTAAAATATTTGCGAGCAATCATTCCTGATACACCCTTACGCTTGTCGTTACCAAGACATTCAAGGTACCAGCGACTAACCGCTCCATAAGTGCCAGACCCAATCGCCTTTCCATCAACAGAGCATATTGTTTTGTTAGCTCGGTCATAGTTGAACGGTAGGATAGCCCGATAACTGGCGACTTCCGATTCCGAAAGCGAGTCACCATTGTCTTTGATAATATCACTCAGGATAGCAAATAGACGGGAACCGCTGTCTTCGATGGGGGTAGCGGAACAACGAAGAAGAAGCTCCTCGGCCGTCCGATAGGTGAGGATGGTTCTGACAACGGATGGATGAAACCCTAAATAGTGAGCGAAATCATTCATTGAAGCATAGAGCGTTTTTTCTTCGCCTTCACCACTTTTCACTTGAATAGACACCACATCAACAGCGGAAGAAGAGGTTGCTGCTGAAAAAGGATGCGGAGATGAAAGAGCCGTTTCGTGCAATAGAAAGACGGTTTGTCTTTCAGCAAACCTTTGGGACATCTTGCCCTTAATTAGATTCTGGAGTGTATGGGTGCGCTCTGCCTCTAGCACGGCCTCGTTGGGCATCTCTAAAAATAGTGCAAGATCGGAAACGTTAATCTTGATGGGTTCAAAACCCTCGCGGCGGCTGGAGGATAGGATATCAACTGTGACATAGGCGGCCAAGGGATCTTGCACCGCTGCTTCTCCTGCCGCATGTTTGATAAGCCCAGCAAAATGTGCATCTACAGCCTCCTGCCGACGAAAATCACGCATGATGAGGAGCTGCCTCAGATGGTGTAACATTTCTTTTTTACTCGCGGGCCCAATGCCAAAGCTAGAGCTAGAACTAGAGCTAGAGCTACTAGCAGCGGAAGATGTCCCAAGGATCCGGCTAGCGACAACAGCCAGCCTGTTACGGTTCACGCAAACAGGTACTTGCCGCCATTTCTTTATCTTACTGGTCCAGCCCCTGGCCGGCTCGCTAACGTTAATCGTCATCAAGCTTAAGCCACGGCCGTACATCTCCTCCTTATGAGTCAGTAATATTCCAAGTGATTCTACATCACTTAATTTTAGATTATTATACGATCTTGAATTCACATAACCAGAATGAAAAAGCAATTAACGCACCAAAAATTAGTGATTTCACAAGAATAAAACGAGAGTGTATGCATACTAGCATACCCTTTGTTTTTTGACAACGAACTTTGTCTCACCAACTTTCGCCAAGCGCGGTGTTGTTGCGTAATAGCCCTCACAGCGGGATAACGCATACGTGTTCGCGCAATGCTCTCAACTTAAAGAATGGGGGGAGTCAGGAGAGAGAAATCTTTTACAGACTGTGTCCCTTTGGTGTCACAATCATGCCTATGTCATGAGTCGCTTTAAATTAAAACTCCTGTCTCCTGAATCCTGCCCCCATTCTTTAAGTTGACAGCATTGCGCGAACTCCTAATCCCTTATGAACAGTTACTGGCCGAGAAATACTGTTCTGATCAACTCAATGAAAAGAAGTGTTATAAGCTTGACAGCAAAGATCAGGAGAAAATTAACCAACAAATTAAGCAATTGAAGAGCGTATTTAAGAAAAATACAGAGAACTTACGTAACAAAGGTTTAGATGAGTTTTCTCTCTCTAAAGCCATCGACGATGAATGACGCGTTTCAAGAACGCTGTTGACGGCATTATTGACCATGTGATCTCTTCTGCCCCTCCAAGCACCCCCAACGCGCTATTAGAACAGTTCGCCGCTGCAGCTCTTGCTATCGCTGCGGGCATAGCAGATTAGTCCTGGAGCATGGCTAACTCCTTCGCCTAGCGCAGAGGCTAAAGCCTCTACGCTAGGCGAAATCATTTGCATTGGCTTCTTATTAAAAATATCTTTATATAAACAAACAGTTATTTTATAATAAATTAGAAACAGGAGGCTGACTATGGAAGAAGTTAGGTTTAAACAATATGATCCACGTGAAGGCGAATCAGTAGAAGTAAAAGCGATGAAACACAAGACCGTAGACGACAAAGAGAACAGTCCATTGAGTGGACATGTGAAGAAGCTGTCACCTACCCATCAGACAGGCGTAGTCGCAGCCGCAGCATTCACGGCATTTAAGGGGACTTCAGCTCCAGCTGCTTAGATCCACGAGCAAATGGGACACTGTGCGGCGTGATGTTGCTTGGCTGGGCAGTATTCTCTGCCGAAGTAGATAATCTGCAAGTGCAGTTTATTCCAACTTTCCTTAGGAAATAGCGCCTTAAGATCTTTCTCCGTCTGTTCTACCGATCTCCCAGCGCTAAGCTTCCAGCGCTTGGCACAACGATGGATGTGCGTGTCGACAGGCATGGCTGGCTGGCCATGAGCTTGTGACATGACAACCGACGCTGTCTTATGACCTACCCCTGGCAGAGATTCAAGTTCTTCAAAGGAAGCAGGCACCTGCCCTCCGTAGGTGTCGACTAAGATGTGTGAGAGGTTCCAGATCGCTTTGGCCTTGGTGGGGGCCAAACCGCAGGTGCGAATGAGTTCCTCTATCTCTTCTACAGTCAATTTCATCATTTTCTTCGGGCTGTTAGCGCGAGCGAACAGCCTAGGCGTCACCATATTGACGCGAGCATCAGTGCATTGAGCTGACAAGATAACAGCGATGAGAAGGGTATAAGCATCGTTGTGATGCAAGGGGATGGGAGGATCAGGATACAACTCATCCAGGATGGCTTGTATCTTCTTTGCCCGTTCTTTCTTGTTCACAGCTACTTTCCTACACAAAATTTAGAGAAGATAGCAGACAAGATGTCTTCACCAACGTTGGTGCCGATGATACGCCCGAGTTCATACAAGCAATGACGCATGTCAGCCGCGACAAATTCAGCCGAAAGACCCGTTCTCAACCCTGTAATCACCGCTTCACAGCTCTGGACAGCGCCGCTTAATGCCTCGTAATGCCGAACATTGGTGATGAGCACTTCTTCGCGAGATGGAGGCCCCTCCTTCCAGATCACGGCATCGATGACACGATGCAGAGCCTCCAATCCTTTCCGCTCCTTAGCAGACACCTCGACAATGTGCGGTAAACAGAGATGTGGGGGCGATGCATGCTCTAAATCGCACTTGTTCCAGACAGCGATCGCCTTATGGGGCGGCACCCATGTGAGCAATTCATGCTCTTGCTGGGTTAAAGGTGCTGTGACATCGAGTACAAATAACACAAGGTCTGCTTCCTTGAGTGCGGCCTTTGACCGGCGGATGCCTTCTTGCTCGATGAGCTCATCCGATTCACGGATGCCGGCAGTATCGGTTAGCTTGATGTTAAGGCCATTGAGACGCAGATGGTCTTCTACGATATCGCGTGTGGTGCCGGGAATAGGCGAGACGATGGCGCGTTCCTTGTCCAACAGAGCGTTCATCAGCGATGACTTTCCCACATTAGGACTCCCAATCAGGCAGACAGAGAGGCCATCATGGAGAATCTTGCCGTCGTGGAAGGTATTAAGCAATTGACGTATCCCTGTTGACACCCCCTGCAACTGGGCGATAATCTCTTCCATACTGGCAAACTCCAGCCCCTCCTCTGGAAAGTCTACCCAAGCATCTAAGATAGCCGCCGTCTCTGTCAATTCTCGCTGAAAAGAGCGTACCCGCTGCGACAGGGCTCCGCGCAGCTGCTGCTCAGCGGCATCAAGAGCACGTTCATTTTTGGCTGCGATGAGCTCCTGTACCGCTTCTGCTTGTGCGAGGTCTAGCTTACCGTTGACGAACGCCTTAAAGGTAAATTCTCCAGGGAAAGCCGCCCGTGCTCCCGCAGCCAAGATAACATCTAAGACACGGCGAGAAATCAGGCTACCGCCATGGCAATGGATTTCTACTGTGTCCTCTCCGGTGTAAGAACGCTTTCCCAACATGACCAAAACCAAGGCGTCGTCTACATGGTGTCCCTGTGCATCGACAACGTGGCCAAAGTGTGCTGTATGTGTTTGATAGGACAAGACATCACCAGAGAACACGCGCGATGCCACCTGCAAAGCATCGTTGCCCGAGATACGGATGATGGCAACACCGCCTTCACCCGGGGGCGTCGCGATCGCGGCGATCGTCTCGCCAGGCTGATAGGGTTGATGAATAAAATGCATCGTCACACGACAAACTAGTCATTAAAGACATTAAGTATATCGACTGCCCCTGTTTCCGTCACGATGGACAGCATGGACGTAATAGACGAAATGGACTTCTGCAATTACCTCTGATGGACAAAGGGGTGCCTATAGTCTACGACGTCCATTTCGTCTATTACATCCATGCTGTCCATATCCATCCAGCCCCTGCGTTTGGCGAACGTTTTAGTAAATAATAACACATTAAATACAAAAATAACACAATCTTTGAATATTCTTAAAAATCAAATGCAATAATAAATGACATTTAAACTAAACAAAATAACATAATATAATGACGTTAAATCAAATTACATTTGCATCTCCTGTTGAACTATCCCTACAAGCACCCTTTCATCAGACGACGGAAGAAATTTTCAAAAAATTTGTAGGTGATTCTTTCCATCCAAACGAAGCCGATAGTATAGACACTTTTATTCATGACGTGCTTCTTGCCGCTCAGGAAGGATCCCTTGCCACCTTTCAAGAGCGCATTGCGCTGGCAGATATCGCCCCCAGCCTCCAAACCCAACTGCTTGTCGCAGCTCAATCAATCGCCACGGGTGATAAGCTCGCTTTTATTCAAAAGCAGCTGAAAAATAATGCCAAAGCAACAATTGAACATGCCTTAGACCAGATCTCTGCGACAGAGTTGGGATTTCTATCAGCAGCATTAGCACAGTACGATAGGAAAAGGCTATTTGCTCGATTCTGGGATCCGATGAAAGCCATTACCTTAACTCTATTAGCCACCGGTGCTGCTCTTAGCATTTACAAGACACTGTGCCGCACAGTAACCAAATCCAATCATATTTCATTACAATTTGAGCAGATGTGTCCAGCTATCGACCTCGATACCTTAACGTTAAAAGATGTGGTAGACATTTGCCAAGAACCCTCTCTTGGGCCCACTTATTGTGCAGGAAACCGCGGCGTCCCGAGGATTCAAATGCCTCAAGTTGCCCAGGATGTCCTCCAACACTATATCCAATCCTTGCAGACCGCTAATGGAACTGCGGTAGAGCAGATAGAAATCGATACACGACAGATCGTCCCCTACCAAAGCGAACAAAGAATGGGTAAGATCCTCGATATGGTTAAAAGTACTCTCTCTGGGATCGGTGATATCTGTTCTCGCGAGATCATCGTGGCGGGGCTAGATGATGGGAGTGGAACGCTTACATTAACCATCGTCGATGGCCATCACGGTGGCACCGCCTGTAAGATTCTAGGTGGTATCCAGCGCGTCATATGGATCAAAGCCGATCCGACTAAGGTCATTGACGACCTGAATGCTTTCCCAGGCGTCTGGCACTCTTCTCTATAGTATATGTTTAGTTTATCCACTCTCTATTTATTTTATTTATTAAAATATTATTGATTTATTGAAAATGGAAAACAAAAATAAAGAGATAACATGTTTATAGGCCAAACAAGTCAAAATCAAATACCTCCAGCCTTAACAGGAGCAAGTGGTTACCGCCAGAAGACCAAAGAAGCTTTTAAAGAACTTTACGCAGGTGAAGATATCAAAGAAAAGTCACAGTTTTTCTTAAATGCGACGAAAATCTCAACATTAGCCTTACTTGCAACAGGTGCTGCAGTAACGACTTACAAAGCTTATGATGCTTTCGCTAGTGCAAAAACAGATGCTGCCCCTGCAGCGCCACCACCCAGTGACAATACGTTGACAAAAGAGTTTCAGGACAAGTGCCCAGCCATCGATCTTGACACATTGCATCTCCAGCAAGTGATAGACCTTTGCCAAGAACCGTCGCTCGGCCCCACTTACTGCGCTGGACATCAAGGGGTACCAAGGATCGAGATGCCGCAAGTTTCTCCAGAAGCTTTGAATGGCTATATTGAGACACTACAGACGAATAACGGAACAGCGGTGGAACATACCGTAGTACCTAGCTCCTCGATTATCCCTTTCCAGAATGAACAAAGGATGGTCACAACTCTCGGGATAGCGAAAAGCGGCATTACAGGTCAGTTCAACCCCTGCAATTCTAAGATCATCGTCGCAGGGCTAAACGATGCCAGTGGTACATTACCTCTCGCCATTGTCGATGGTCACCACAGAGGCACCGCCTGTAAGATACTCGGTGGTCAACAGAAGGTGGTTTGGATCAAAGCTGATCCCGCAACTGTGATCACTGATTTAAACAACCGCCCAGACGTCTCGCACGAACCATTATAACGTCCTAAAGGCCTCGTACCGCTCGGTCAAAGCCGATTCGGCTAAGGTCATTGACGATCTGAATACTTTACCAGGTGTCTGCCACGTACATGCTCACCTATATTCCGATTCGTGCCCGAGCCCGGAGTGGGCTTGTTGCATAATTCACCACTGAGCCACAGAGACCAGTGAGGAGGAATGAGATTAATGAGAAGAATTGAAAGGTCTCAATCCAATCTTCTAACACCTCCTCTCTATCTCAATCCTTCTCATAGATCTCACTGATCTCTGTAGTGAACAAACAGATTACGCAACAAAGCCCCCGGAGTCCATAAATCGGGCACGGGTACGAAAAAACTATTCCATGAATGTCTATTAACACTCTTCTCTATAAGATATATTCAATTCATTTATTCTGTATTTATTTCACATATTAAATAATATTATATTTTTATTGAAAATAAATATTATGTTTGTTATAATAAATCTATAAAAATAAATAAACTATAAAAATAAGGAGATAATATGTTTAATATAGATCCAGCAAGTCAACAGCAAATGACCCCAGCCGTAACAGGCGCAAGTGGTTTCCGTCAGACGACCGGAGAATCTTTTAAACAATTCGTTGGACAATCATTTAATGAAGAACAAGCTTCTAATCTAGATAAGTTCATTTATGATGTGTTTCTACAAATCGAAGAACACGACGGGAACTTTGAAGAGCTTGATGAACTCCTAGAGAAAGCAACACCCAGCCTGAAGAAAGAATTGCTCCTTGCGGCGAAAGAGTTTGCTAAAGACGAGGCGCTTACTTATGTCAATAACGCGTTAAACGGTGCCACTGGAACGGGCAAACTAGAGAACGTCTCTGCAACAGATCAAGGGCTGATGGAACCTGTGTTAGAAGAACTTTACGCAGATGAAGGCATCGAAGAAGAACCATCGTTTTTCTTAAAAGCGATGCAAATCTTCGCTTTGGGCTTACTTGCAACAGGTGTTGTCGTGACGACTTACAAAGCTTATGATGCTATCGCTGGTCTAAAAGCAGACGCTGCCCCTGTAGCACCGCCACCCCGTAACAATTCGTTAGCAACAGAGTTTCAAGAAGCATGTCCTGCGATCGATCTCGACACACTACATCTGCAAGAGGTAGTCGACATTTGCCAAGAGCCATCGCTCGGCCCCACCTACTGCGCTGGACACCAAGGAGTGCCAAGGATCGAGATGCCGCAAGTTTCCTCTGAAGCTCTGAACGGCTATATTGAGACACTGCAAGCAAATAACGGAACGGCGATAGAACATATCACAGTACCTAGCTCCTCCATTGTCCCCTTCCAGAGTGAACAAAGGATGGATAAGACCCTTGGGATGGCGAAAAGTGGTCTTGCAGGTACGTTCGACGTCTGCGGTCGTGAGATCATCGTCGCAGGACTTGACGACGGCAGTGGTAAACCAACTCTCACCATCGTCGATGGGCACCATGGAGGCACCGCCTGTAAGATACTCGGTGGTCAACAGAAGGTGGTTTGGATCAAAGCTGATCCCGCAACTGTCATCGCTGACTTAAACAGCCGCCCAGACGTCTGGCACGCGCCACTATAACGTCCTAAAGACCTGATACCGCTCAACAAGGCAGAATGGAGAGGAGTGCTCTCCATTCTGCCTTTCTGTTGTGTTTTGACAACAAAGCGCCCCCATCCTATCCTATTCATCAGTTTTATTCAGGAAGATAACCAAGTATCGACATGCACAAGTTCCTCTTTACGGTGATAGCCGCTGGCTGCCTGATGCAATCGCATGGGATGGCTGCAACCTTTGGTAGCGTCAACGCGGTGACGCCTGATCTGCCACCTAAAGGCATGGCGGTGCGACCGGATAAAGATCCTCTGAAATCTTTAGACGAGTTAATCGCTGTCACCGACAAAAGTGCGGCGGAGCAAAAGCAGCTGCGCCGACAGCTGATCGACTACTTCAAGATTAAGTCGCAACATCTTCAAGACCAACAAAACAAAGAAGTGCTGGTCCAGATGATCCAAGCGGCCTTTGTTGTGCAGAAGATGATTGACTCGCTACACCTATCGCATGTCTTCGACGCTGAATTGCTGGATGAACTGAAATTTTTCTCACAGATCGCGGCGAAAAAAGGGATCCATAGACCTTAATACCCAAATAAACAGAAGATGGCGAAACAGATCAGCTACATCGATAGGGTATCGGGTGAGCGCTGCATAGAAAAAGTCTTTGGCGGCAAACTCCTTGAACTGTTGTATGGCCAGGGTATTCTGACTCATGCCCTAGGCAAACCGTTGCGCTATGGTGTGTCACGCTGGCCCCTCTTTTCTAAGCTTATCGGTACCTATTATCATCTGCCTTGTACCCGACGCGCGATACAGCCTTTCATCGAAACCTATGACGTCGACGCGTCCGAGTTCGCCAAAGAAGTCCATACCTTTTCGAGCTTTGCTGACTTCTTCACCCGTCAGCTCAAGCCAGCATGCCGCCCGATCGCCGAAGGTAGCGACATAGCCGTCATACCAGCAGATGGGCGCTATTACTTCTATGAAAATCTGCAAGCCATGGGATCATTCGCTATCAAAGGACAGCGCTTAGACCTCAGAGCCCTGCTCCAAGACAACGCTCTAGCTCAGAAATATGAACGAGCTAGCGTTGTGCTAGCACGCCTATGCCCTTCCGATTATCACCGCTTCCATTTTCCCATTGATTGCGTTCCTTCTCAGCCCCGGCTCATCAATGGGTATCTCTATTCTGTGAATCCGATTGCCATTAAGCAAAATATGCGTATCTTCAGCGAAAATAAACGCATGATCACAACCTTGAGTTCCGATGTCTTTGGCGAGGTCCTCTACATTGAAGTCGGGGCAACATCGGTAGGAACGATTCAACACACCTACTTTCCCGAGACTTATACAAGAAAAGGGGCTGAAAAAGGCTACTTTGACTTTGGTGGGTCTGCTTTGGTGCTCCTCTTTCCTGAAGGCAGCATCCGCTTTGACGAAGAGTTGCTGGCAGCCACCAGACAACAGATCGAGATCCGCTGCCTGGTGGGCCAATCGATGGCCAGCCATTCCCGCTAACGATCGCGGAGCTTAGCTAGAAGGCGCAAGATCTCGATGTACAGCCAGACAAGAGTCACTAACAGGCTAAAACCAGCATACCATTCCATATAACGTGGAAGGTTATAACGCGCTCCTTGCTCGATGAAATCGAAGTCCAGCACAAGGTTAAGAGCCGCTAAGCAAACCACCACGATGCTAAAACCAATGCTGAAGAGACTGCTGCCATACACAAAAGGAACGGAGATGCCAAAGAAGCCCAGAACCATCGTGACCAGATACAGCAATGCGACAGCTCCTGTGGCTGCCACGATGCCGACGCGAAACTTATCGGTGACGGTGATGATGCCTGTCTTATAAATAAACAACATCACGCCCAAAGTGCCAAATGTTAAGGCTGTCGCCTGAATCACCAAGCCAGGGTATGCGGCTTCAATCAGACATGAGATAGCTCCGACAAATAGGCCTTCTAACAGAGCATAGAGAGGAGCGGTAATCGGAGCCCATTCCTTCTTGAAGACTGTGATGAAGGCCACAATAAGGCCGCCAATGGCTCCAATCCAGGTATAGGGAGCAACGGCAGCGGGATTGCCAGCTTTGTAGTATAGACTCCAGGTCCATCCAGCACTAATCAACAATAACAACAACAAGATAGCAGTTTTGTTCACCACACCAGAAATCGTCATGCCGTCAGCACGATCCGACACGGTAGGCAAGCTGCTAAATATCGATGGAGAGAGGGTAGGATTAGACGTTCTCATAGTATACCTCCTAGAGTTACCTAAACCTATAGGATAACAAACGACTAGGTTTGAGTGGTAATGAAATCAGCTAGTCGGCTAGTGTTAGCCATTTATAGTAGGAGTCGGATGTGGGAAAGCTAGCCAAAGCCATTGCTCAAGACCTCAGAGAAGCCCGGGACGAACAAGTACTAAAGGGTGAAGAACACGAAGAGAATGGCTTAGAAGGGTCGGTTGCCGACGCACTAGATGAGATTTTCGCTGAAGAAGAAGACATCGAGGAAGAACGTTTCGACAAAGACCAGGACGAAGAAGAAGAAGACGACGACGAAGAGGAAGAAGAAGAGGCATCGGAGGAAGAGCTCTATAATACCATCTATGAGTATCCCATGGCCATGGGCGGCTTCATTTTGAACTGCAAAGAGCTGTTAGAAAAATACCCAGACTTACATCAACACCGCATGTTTCTATTGGGTGGGGTCATGGAGTATGAGCCTGAAAACCCCTCCAGTCCAATCACAAATACCTTTTACAACTACTGGAGCTTCTTTGACGCGCAGATCGGTAACACATCTGAGACGCTGGCGACGGTAGTCAAAGAAACGGCCTTGGATGATGCAGAAGATGACGCCATTGCCTTACTCGACGTCGGTATTAGATCAAAACTAGGCCTGTATGAACACTGCGGTGAAGAAGCCACCGGCATCCTCTTAAAGGAAATGGGCACTGACAAGATTTTCCATGTGGTCACTCCTAGGAGCTACCAAGGCAAAACAGGTGAAATATGGCTAGTGCGGCTTTTACCACCTCTAGAACATCTCGATTACCATACTACTGTTGCGACACCTTATATCCTTAACGCAACCTACAAAGCAGCCTGCCAGCAATTTATCCAATCGGCCGGCACCATCGACGGCAACTGGAAATGGGGAGACGTCGTGGCCTGTATGAAGCATGGGCCGACTCCCGGTTTTTGGCTTGACTACCTCAAAGAAGCTAAAACCCGCATCGATCCTATCGCCGACGTCATCTGGTTGGATACTCCGCCCATCTTTCCCTCGGACGTTGAATTTAATCTCGAAGAGCGATAAAATATCCTATTATCCTTTAAACCCCGTGTGATCTATGCTTTCGTTACTTAAATGGCTTTTTGGTACTTCACAAGATCGAACCCTACGTCAGTTTCGTAACATTGTCCAGCGTATCAACGATAGGGAGCAACAGTTTCTCTCTCTTACTGACGATGAGCTGAAAGCTAAAACGCACGAGTTTCGCGAACGGTATCAGAACGGTGCTTCGTTAGATGATCTATTACCTGAAGCATACGCCGTTGTTAAAGTAGCCTGCCGCCGTCTATGCGGTACAGAAGTCCACGTATCAGGATACAATCAGAAATGGGACATGGTCCCCTATGATGTCCAACTGCTTGGTGCGATCGCAATGCACAAAGGTACCTTGTCTGAGATGCAAACGGGCGAAGGCAAAACACTGACAGCAGTACTGCCGCTCTATCTCAATGCACTCACGGGCAAGCCAGTACACCTCGTCACTGTCAACGACTACCTAGCAGAACGTGACTGCCAATGGGTGGGGACGATCCTGCGCTGGCTAGGTCTCACCACTGGCGCCCTCACAAACGGTACACCACCCGATCAACGCAAACAGCTATATCAATGCGACGTTGTCTACGGCACCGCCTCTGAATTTGGCTTTGACTACCTCCGCGACAACAGCATGGCGATGACCAAAGAAGATCAAGTGCAGCGCGGCTTCTATTTTGCCATCATCGACGAAGTCGATTCCATCCTTATCGACGAAGCACGGACACCCTTAATCATCTCAGGTCCATCAGCTGTCAGCCGGCAGATGTACGATCAGCTCGAAACAGGTGTCGCGAACTTGGTGCGCCGCCAGCGTGAACAATGCAACCACCTAGCCACCGAAGCAAAAAAACTGCTGGATGAAGTGAAAAAGGCTCGCGAAGACAACCGCTTTGACAAGCAAATGGCAGAGCAAGAACGCGAAGGCCTTCATAAGCTGTGGTTAGTCGGTAAAGGTACTCCGCATAATAAAGTTCTTAAGCGTCTGAAAGAAGACCCTGATGTCCGCGCCGGTATCGATGAATGGGACCTTTTCTACTACACCGATCAGAACAAACCACAGCGCCATGAAGCCATCGCTCAGCTCTACATCACCGTCGACGAAAAAGCCAGTGAATATGAACTGACCGACAAGGGCATCGCAGCATGGGAAGAGTCGAGCAAAGGCGAAGTCTCCAGCAGTGACTTTGTCATGTTGGACATCGGCTATGAATACCATAAGATCGATCAAGACCTAGAGCTCGACGAAGAAGCAAAGATCCGCAAAAAGCTCGAAGTACAGGAAGATGATGTTAAGCGCAAAGAACGCGCACACAACCTCCGCCAGCTTCTCCGCGCTCACCTTCTGATGGAACGCGATGTCGACTACATGGTGCAAGATGGCAAAGTCATCATCGTCGATGAACACACAGGCCGTCCACAGCCTGGACGCCGTTTCTCCGATGGCCTTCACCAAGCGATAGAAGCCAAAGAAGGCGTGCCTATTCAGCGCGAAACCCAAACTTACGCCACCATCACGCTGCAAAACTACTTCCGCATGTACGACAAGCTATCGGGAATGACCGGTACTGCGACAACGGAAGCGGGGGAATTCAAAGAGATCTACAAACTTGAAGTCCTGGAGATCCCGACACACAGAAAGTGCGTTCGTAAGGATGAGCACGATGAAATCTACATGACCGAAAGAGAAAAGTATGCGGCGATCCTAAAGGAAGTGCGCGACGTCTCTAGCCAAGGACGGCCGATCCTCATCGGGACAGAGTCTGTAGAGGTATCGGAGAAGCTGTCGCGTATCTTCAAACAAAATGACCTTGAACATACCGTTTTGAACGCCAAGTACCACGAACGTGAAGCAGAGATCATCGCCCTGGCCGGACAGCGCTCCGCCATCACCATCGCCACCAACATGGCTGGTCGTGGAACAGACATCAAGCTAGGACCCGGCGTGGCCGAGGTCGGCGGCCTCTATGTCATGGGAACGACACGCCACCAATCTCGGCGTATCGACAGACAGCTCAGAGGCCGTTGCGCTAGACAGGGCGACCCCGGTACCAGCAAGTTCTTTGTCTCCTTTGAAGACCCGCTGATGCGCCTGTTTGCCTCACCCACGATCACAGGCATCCTGCAAAAGCTCCGCCCACCTGAAGGCGAACCGATCAGCGCTAGAATGTTGGACAAGTCGATCGAGACAGCACAGAAGCGAGTCGAACAGCGCAACTATACCATCCGTAAACATACGCTAGAATACGATGACGTCATGAATAAGCAGCGTCAAGCAATCTACGAATTCCGTAACGATGTCCTGCATAGCGATGATGTCGAAGAGATTGCCATAGAACTGCTACACGGCGTCTGTCAAGCATCGGCCGAAAACTACTTCCAGAGCCGCAGTGAAGAGGGAGGATGGAACCCCGGTGGCTTCCGCACATGGCTCATCGAACATTTCCCCATCTCTTTCGAAGAAGGTGAATTTGATGACGAATATGCCGAGATGTCCCAGCTAGCCCAAAAAGCCTCTGACAGGCTAGTACATGCCTTCCAAGATAAGGTGAAGCGCGAAAACGGCAAAATTTCCCCACCGCCACCAGGCGCTGCACCACGCCCCAACATCGCTGCTAGAGCCATCCGTGACCTCATGATCCGTAAGTGCGACATGCGTTGGCAAGAGCACCTTCTCACCATGGATCACCTCCGCAGTGACGTGAGCCTAAGAAGCGTTGGACAGCGCGACCCATTGACAGAGTTTAAACACGAAGCCTTTAACCTCTTCAACGAACTCAGCTTGAATCTACGCACAGACATCGCCCATGACCTCTTCCGCTTTGAGATCATCACCCCTAACCAGCTGAACCTGCAGCAACTCCTTTCTAAGCTTCATATGGAGACGAACCGCTCCTTCCTAACAGAGCTGGAAGGGATGCCGTCACCTCCACCTACCAATGGCCGCCCTATGGCTGAAGCGCCTATCCAGCGCGAAGAAAAGCTAGAACCTGTCGTTGCAGAGGTGCGTCCCGGACGTAATGACCTCTGTCCCTGTGGTAGCGGCCTGAAATATAAGAAGTGTCACGGAAAAGACGACGCCAAAGGGTAGGAGACAGGAGATAACAGCCTTTGACCAACCACCTTCACTCTTTTTGTGAAAGGGGGGAGGTGGTGAGACTCAAGGCACATCTATCATTGATCTCATTATGAAAGGGATCAGATTAACGCAAAGACTGCAAAGGCGCTAAGACGCAAAGAAAGAGAGAAAAACATTTGTGTTAGCAATTCCCGCTGGATCTTATTTAGTTAAAAATAAGAGGGTTAAAATGTGCTATTTCACAAATTTTTACTGAGAACCTACCACAGAGCCCACCGAGATCACAGAGAGGGGAATGGGAAAAACTAAACACAATATTTTCTTAAAAATCGAAAGAGATTTCTCATTTTCTGTTTTTTCTCTGTGTTCTCCGTGCACTCTGTGGTGATAAATTCCTAAAAGATACAAGCCTCGTGTCGCCACTAACGTGGCTCTAGAGGTTTATTTTATCATTACCCCGGGTTTGCTCGCCTCACGGCTCGCTGCAACCGAGGCTATCTTCTTAACACCGCTACCGCGGCTTAGAAGAAGTGATCAAAACCATGCCTAAATATTTGTGTTTCGTGTAATCCGATTATCTCACGAGACAGTATCG
>CAMFKD010000010.1 GCA_945957095.1 uncultured Chlamydiae bacterium | reverse complement strand
AGAGACTGTAGCAGAGGCGATAGGCACCTAAATAGATCAGCGACTACCGCAGTTCGCACAGGATCAATCGGCTGTGCTTCACCGATTGCATAAACAGTCTCAAAGCGACAACTCAGACGTGAATCGGCTTCATCTAACGTCGCTTTTCCCTTTGTCTTGAAAAGATTTAGAATATCGCGGAGTACTTCGATTCGCCTTTCCAATCCCTCATCAGGAGGATTAGTACGTAGATAGGAGTCCCACAACAGATCAAACGTTAGAGATAGGTTGTGTAAGGTCTTATCAGTGACCACCAAATAATTGCGCTGCTTACGCACTTGATCGCACTT
Organism: uncultured Chlamydiae bacterium; assembly: GCA_945957095.1. Taxonomy (GTDB): domain Bacteria; phylum Chlamydiota; class Chlamydiia; order Chlamydiales; family JAJFMA01; genus CAMFKD01. The sequence goes on along the minus strand of CAMFKD010000010.1, from coordinate 19,639 downwards.
CTCTAGAATGGCTCGCAGCGCTTTCTCCGAACTATCACTATCGCGTGTAAACTGCAGGGTGTAGGCTGCTTGACCGAACGTTTCTAGAGACTGCGCCTCCATTTCAGGCGCAATGTCTTGAAACTGCGAGGAGTGAACGACAATAAAGGGGAGATGGTCGCCATCGGCTTGGCTCAAGGCTATCAAGCGTAAGTAGACCTTAGTCTTTCCTGATCCCATCACCTTTTCAAGAATGACGTTAGGGTTTTCCCCCACTTTGGGATTCAGCATTCTCTCCAAATCCCTTACTTGCCAATCATAAAGGCCGATATTCGCCACCACTTCAAAGACGAGAAGTTCAGGAGAGCGTGAAGGATCATATGAGCGCCCGCGCATGATTTGTTGATAGCACTCTTCGGACACGCGATTGTATGTTGGATCTGTTTCAGGGATGTCTTTAAGCTCTTCAAGCTTATCTAAAACGCGCACATGCTGCTGTTGCTGTGCTTTCATGTCTAGATACCGCATGCATTTCGCAAGTAACAACTGCTCTTGTTCGGCTAAAACAGGATTTTTGCTTCTTGGTGTAAAGTGGCGAGCGCGTGCTGCAAATAGAGTCAAATCATTGATCGTCACCTTTGCAAGCTCTTTCCCTACGGTTCCCAATCCAGCGACAAGAGATGCGCGAATATCAGCTGGTAAAGCATTAGCGAAGAGGAGGAGATCTTGTTCCAGCGCATTGGCTCGCTTTCCGACTTCTGCCGCGCTAAGTTGCAGGTGACGTTCTACCTTCTTAATCTTTTTGGGATCAAGTCGATGCCAAGAGGTCTGCAGCCGTTCATGGCTCCAGTATGTGTTAACATGGCTTGCCAGTTCTTTCGCATCTTCTGTCGGAGTTTGTTCGCCTAGGATGGCGTGTTGCAACTCCGCGATCTCTTCGGAAGAAAACTGAATCCCTCCATTTGGTATGTTGTGGAAGGCCTGCATTTGCTCTCGGTGAAGCAAGGGAGGAGGGAGAGGAATATTTCCTATCGTTGGAATGACTTCCTCGTTTGCGCGAACACCCATTCTCATTTCAGGGCTTGGGACAAAAGATTGCTGAGTAGGCGGTAAGGGAAGAGAGGTGGGTGCTTCGAAATAAGGCTTGTTATCATCTAGAACTCTTTGCATGAAAGCCAGACACTCTTCCTCTTTATTTTTGTCTTGAAGCAAGTTTTTCAAGCTATCGACTGTATCTGGGTAGTCAGCGGCACGCCCTTCCATCATCGCTCGAACGGCTCCATGGAGTAACATCACGAGGGATCGGGGAACTGTGGAATCATTGCGCGCGCCTACTAACATGATGCGTAGGCTATCGAATGCATGTGAGCGAAGAGCGTCAGCATAGTATTGTGAAAACCTATAGGCTACATCAGCACCGGGCCGCATCATTATCCATTTTTCCCGTACATATGAAGCCGACTTTAAAGCTGATTGCAGGGCATTCTTCAACTCTTCAGGAGTCATTGAGGACGATTCTTGTTTTGGCAATTCGATATGAGATGAATCTACCGATCCTTTCTGGACAATCTCAAAGAGAAGTGCAGCGGATAGCCTCGTAATAGGATTTTCATCCAACCGAGAAATAAGATTGAGGATATGGTGTGCAGCTTGAATCATTTCTTCTTGAGGTAGCAGTAAGTGGCGAATAGCTCCCATCTGCTGTTGGTAAGAACGATAGCTATTGATGAGTCCGCTTAGCCGACTCACAAATTGCAGACGTGTCTCCGGATTCAATTCCGGTAAGACCTTGTCCGGAGGTAAAACAGCTAGAATGGAATAGGCTAAAGCTGTTGCATGAGGTGATTTGTCTTGAACGACATTTGGAGCATTGAGTAGCGATAGAAGAAACTGAACACTGCGTGGTGAATAGGGAATCACTTTGGAATACGACGCGCGGACAAGTTGCTGTGCCTCTTCATATCTTCTCTGTGCGAACAAAATAGTTGCTAGATAGAGCTTCTGCTCAGCGGTTGTCGCGATAGGATGCAGATTCTTATCCAGCTCGAAGACAATGGATCCCTCCTCACTTGCTGATTGAGGGACGATGGTAAAGCGTGTAATCAAGTCATTTTTATCGGACTTGGGCGGTCCAGATAGGGAAACAAAAGTTTCTTCGTCTCTCTTAGGTTTCTCCTCTTCCGCACACAGTTTTCCAAGTGGCAGAACTAATTTGCGCTTTCCTTTGTCATTTTCTAGCACAATAGCTCCGCGAATCGGTGCCAGTCCATAGTAGCGTTGGTTATTCGCCAACACGTAGCCTGGATGCTCGACGCAACAGGCGCGCTGTTCACCGTTTACCTCACACATGGTAAACGAAAGGTGTAGGCTTGGAAATTCTAAGAGCCTGAGAGTTTGGGTTGTTCCATTCGCCCATAGCAATGCTTCTTGGCATAGATTGGCGAAACTTGATGGATGTGCTGTCTTTAAATCGACTAAATCCAAACTCGGTTGATCTGGTAGATGCCTTTGAATGCGCCTAATGACCGGGAAGTGACTTCTTGGTTGCAAAACGTGGCTCAAAATGCCAGCCAAGGGTTCATTGCTGGGATCGCTCACAAAACTTCTAAGAAATTCTCCTTCTTCTTTCTTTCCAGGTTTATCTGGCTCTGAAAGGCCGTATAGCCTCTGCCTGGCTTTGCGCGTTAGTTCATGTTGGCGATGCTTTTCCACCATCTGATAGATGTTTCTTGCTTCTTGCCTGTCTGGGCATAATGCGACCAACAGGTCCACCAAGGACTCTTTTGCGAATACAGATAGTACTTCTTTTCTCAAGGATTGTTGGGCTTCGTCTGTCCCAGTGATGAAAGCATAGAAGAGTTGTGTCTGCTCCGGAGAGAGTTGAATCGGCTCTTGGGGCCTTATCTCAACAGAATGTGTGATGTGATAGTCTTTGTCTCGCACATGAACCTGATCTCTTCGATCTTCTGTCAATGAAATCCATAACGTTGATCGGTCGCACACATGCAAAAACTCTTTGGGCAGCTTTGAAAATCCGTTTTCAGCAAACTGATCTCTCTTTATCATCTGAAACCACTGACCATCTAGATATTGGCGTACCACCAGTTGTTTGCCCTTGTATGGGCTAGGTTTTATTTGAGTTCGAATTCCTCGTTCATCGAGGAACTCATAGCAATCAGCCATTTTGTGGCATGAATAGTTTGGTTGTGAGAATAATTGTCTAAAATTGGTGTCAGACAAAATCGATTCCGGAAGGCCCGAGACAGGAGAGCTGTCGATATAGAGTTGAAGGTCTAGCACATCGAGAACAAATACTCCATCTAGACTCGTAAATACCGGAAATTGCCCTGTCCATTCAGTTGGAATAGGCAGTGATGTTAGGTGTTGAGACACTTGTCGGCAGATGTTGGTACCTTCAGGTCCTGACATCAGTGTTTGAATCGACTGTAAATATCTTTGAAACACCTGCTTCATGTCCATCTGTGACTGATCTGTGGCTTTAAACTTGCGCAAGGGGTAGGCACGCTCATATAAGAGAGCCGTCATCAATGTAATGGCATCATCGGCAGTAAATGCTTCTGGAGGATGAGTGGCATAGGCAGCGACCAATTGTTGAAGAATGAGCGTCTTTTCTTCATGCGTTACTTGTTCTGAAAGTAGATAGGAGCGAAGCTCTATCTGGGTATCAGGAAATTTCCCGGCGACACCCTCTGTTCGTGCGATGCGATCAAGTCCGCGTCCTATTTCACAAAAGAAGGCGATAGCTGAAATATCTCGCTTTTCTTTTGAAGCCTGCAATCCCTTTTGTACGAGTTGTGACAGCAGCTGCACGTTGTTTTCAGGATTGAGTCGAATGGCGGTTTCAAGAAAATCGTCTTCAAAGAGCATTAAGCGTAGCAACATCCGCGTATCATGATCAAAGAGAAGTTCGATATTCTCTAGGTAGTAGGCCAGCAATCTAAAGACTTGCTGATTTCGATGGATGACGTCACCGTTAAAGGTATCTTGAGCAAGAAGCAGCTCAAGTGCACGGCGCGCTGGAGGCTGTACACGGAAGAGGACATCGGCTTCACTGTCATACTGATGGGCAAGTTTATCAAAGGCAACCTTGAGCTCGACCTGCTTTGTGCGAATGTTCTCTATTTCCTTTGGCAATGTGTCTTTTTGAAAATCGCGTGTTCTTGCTGGCTGACGCTTCAAGGAGCGGTTTATTTTGATGGCTACCTCGCTTCGTTTAGCTTCCACAGAAAATGTTGGCTTTTCCATGCCCTCTGGAAATGTTCCTTCACAGAAGCAATCCATCACGAAGGCTTGGCGGCGCAGAGCACAAAATGCCTCTGGAAGGCATTCTCCATCCAGATCACATAGAGCGTAAGCGATTTGACGAATGGTGTTGGAGAGTTGATCCTCGGGGAACTTACTTTTCAGACGCACTAGCAATTCATCATCTTTTGCTAGCACTTGCGCGATATAGTCTACATCCCAAGTGGGTTTACCGTGCAGTGGGGGGTGATTCACTTCTTCTTCCAACATTGCTATCTTAGGAAGAGAAAAGAAGTTGCTTTGTGTTGGCTTAGATACAAAGATGTTCAAGGCACATTGACGAAGGTATCTGGTTTCTACCGAATATAAGTTGTGATCCGATGTCGGAAAACCTCTTTCGAATGTTGCGCTAACCATCTGAAGATAGCGTTGGTAGGGTAGCGTTGTTCCTTCTGGTATTATCTCAGGGATTTTCTCTGCTAACCGGGTCATCTGTGCACTAAGGTAGAAAGCGTAGGCGCTGTAGGTGCGCCGATTCAAAGGATGACAGCCTAGCAACAGATGGTTACTTAACTTTGCTAGGGTAGAGAGAGTCGCTGGAATCTTCTCTTGTGGAATCAAATCCCACAGTTGCTGTCTCTCATCAGTTGCCATGGCGCAAAAAAATTCTTCAAGATGATGCAAATTGGTTTGATGTTGCGTCTGGTTTGTCGACTGTAGGAACAGCTGTTCTAAATCTTGTAATCGATCGGCAAATTGGTATGGATCGGCGAAAATTGCGGATATGTCACATTCTTGAGGCATAGCTGCCGTAGATGAAGAGCTGGAGGCCGCTCCTGTTGAAGAGGTGATAGGGACTGTTAGATCGCGACATTCTCCGTTTAGTTGTTGCACGAAGTGTGCACGACGGTATTCCACTTTAACATCGGCTGGTGCTTGTCTCTCAAGGGCTTGTTGCTCTGCAATATCTAGGGCTCGGGTAAGCTCTGTGATGGTATCGTAGAAGGCTGCTAGTTGTTCCGCGGAATACTGTCCTCTTTGACTTGCTTCGATGGCAAACTGCGCACAACGCGTCACAGACTGATTGAGCAGAAGCCTTTTCATGGGATCTGAGGCAAGCTCGTCTTTCGAAGACTGATAGTAGGCGCACATAGTGTCTAGTAAAATGTCACCTACAAAAGCATAGTAGTCTTCTATTTGAAGCTCTGTAAATAAGACAGCGAGTAATGAAGACCATGTACAAGTACCAGTATTTTGCGGCGGCATAAATTTTTCTCGATCGCCGCGGCAAGTGATAAGACGCCCTCCCAATCCCTCTATAACGAGCCCATAGATATCGGCTGCGCTTATATTAAGATCTTGGTTGTTGCTAGGATGGTATTTGACACACATCACCTGTAGATAGGCGCCTGCAAAAGTGTTTGAATACAGCTTCGATTCGTCGACATCATGTACCTCAACAAAGGGTTGATAGTAGTCGAGACCATTGTGTCTGATATGCGCATGATAGTCTGGTAGTCCGGCTCCTGTGTTATACAGAGTGATCGTCAGTTTGCCGTCAGCTTGCCTCTCTATGCCCATCTTCATGGAATGCTCTAGCCAGCCGGCGGGAACCATCGTCTTCTGTCCTGGTTGAAGAGCGCTTACCAGCTGGTTCAGCTGATCCTGCAATTTTTTTTTTCTAGGGTCATAAGAGTAGTCGTAGTTTCGCATCTCTTGGTCCAGTCCCTGAGGCCCTTCTGCTAAGGTTAAGCAATCTCGCACCATGCGACTTACTTGTTGATACCAAGGCCTCGTACTCCACTTCTCTTCATTCGCCTTAAGAGTTGTGTCTAAGAAGGTCAACACCTTTTCATCAGCATTTCCTTCTAATGAAGTTCCTCCAATTAGCGCTTCTGCGTGAATATGTGAAAATGTCTTGTCGTCAATGGATAGTCCTGTCTGACGGCTTAAGACCGATTGGTTGCCTTCCAAAGAGCGCTCTCCGAGCGCCAGGCGCATTTCGCGCTCAACAGCCTTCCATTTGCTCTTTGCAGAAGGAATCAGCGTCTGTGCAAGGACCCCGCTTGCCTCTTTGACCTTTGCGACCAAGGGAGCTAGGGGGCGAAGCTCTCCACTTTTCGTCTTGTAGCTCAGCAAAGAAAGGTATAGCTGCATGTCGTGTAATTGTTGGCATTGCTGTGGAAGCGATTGAAGTTCTTCTTTGGCAATCTGATTCAATCGATCACAAATATCACGGTATTCAGGATTCTCAAGGCATGACCTTAATAGCGTCACCAGCGACTCATCAGGCGATGCAATCTGCACACTGATGGGCAAAGCGTAGCCAAAGTGGTTCGCCACACGAAACAGCTGGTTTAACCGTTCAACGATTTGTTGGATCTGGACCGTAATGTTGCTCGATGAGGACGAGCTAGTCGCTGTAGACTCAGTCGAAGAAGTCGATGAGATTGATGAAATGGGAGGTAGTTGATTACTTGATTCCATAGTTATTCATATTGTTATATATAGTATTTAACTGCATAATACATGCAATTTTTAAAAAAGTACAGTTTAAAAACAAGTCGGATACAATCTCTTCATCATCGCTATAGGTGAATGATGCAACAAGGCTGAAAATCCCCCAAATGGTGTATCATGGCTCTCGTTGTTAAGGAGCATCATGCAGCGTATTGCGTTTGTGGGGCGGCAGCCTCATTTAAAGACCAAGAGCGACCAGTTTTTCGTGGATATTCTCAAGGAAGTAGGCGAAGTTACCGATATCCGCCGCGAGGCGCACCGTAATGCTGACTGCGTAAGGCTTATCAAAGATTGCAGCCCTGACCTGATCATCTTCTACCAGCTGCCACCTTCCCTTTGGCATCACCTGTTGTCGTTACGTCATTTGCGCAAGGTTTGGGTGCCGATGTGGGATGGTTTTCAACCGTTGTCGTGGAAGCGGCGCTTAGCGTATCGCGCTGCGGGGTTGGAGACGGTTTCTTTCTGTGATCGCTTGTCCAGCTATTTTCATTCCATTGCCCTTAAAACCTTGTCAGTGCGTTACTATCCACAACCCGTACGGGATGTATCGCCTGTGCGCGCTAAGCCGCCCTACACTCTCTTTCTATGGCAGCGTGATAAGGCTATCAGTCTGCCTTTCATCGCGCAACTCTTTCCGCCAGGACATGTTGGCAAGGTGATCCTAAAGAGTGAGATAGCTACTGCCTCAGAAGGTTCCTTTCCATTTCTCGTTGAGAGGTTAGAGGGATGGCTTTCTCAAGAAGAACTGATGCGTAAGATTGGCCAAGCCGACTACTACATCGCTCCAAGGCGTCAGGAAGGCATCGGCTTCAGTTTTCTAGAGGCAATGGCATTGGGCAAAGTCGTCATCGGCTACAACGACGCCACGATGAATGAATACATTAGCGATGGCGACAACGGCCATCTCTTTGATCACCATGGACCGCTATCGCGTCATTGGGCCTCGCCAGCCGAGCTACAAGCGAGGTGTGTAGAGCGCAGTCAGCAGTTTTACGGCCGGTGGCAGCGTGATCGCAACCGATTGAAAGCCTTTCTAGAGGGAAGTCTATGCGTGTAATGGCTATTACTGTTGGAGCGCCCCACGCAGGCAGCACCCGCTTTCGCCTGATGCAATATCAGCCTTTGTTAGAGTCATTAGGAATTACCTTGGAGGCTATTCCTCAGCAGGAATGCGACGCATCAGCTATTGACAGGCTACGTGAGGCCGACGTTGTCATCAATCAGAAGTGTCTCTTAAAGCGTTCATTAGCTCGCGCTATCATCAAGGCTAGCCGACGCCTGATCTTTGACTTCGATGACGCCATCTATACCCGTCCAGGCAAACCTTATGGTTGGCTGACTCATCTGCGCGTCACATCCCGCTTTCACTATTGGCTGCGTGCAGCGGACAAAGTGACCGTTGCCAATCAGTACCTTGCCAATGCAGCTAGAAGGGTAACTCAAGATGTAGAGGTGATCCCAATGGCTGTCGACCTGGCGCAATGGAGCCCAAAGCCGCGCGTTGACGATGGCTTTTTCCGCATTGGGTGGGTTGGAGCGCCGAACAACTTGGTGTATTTGGAACGATTAGATGGCATGTTAACGCATCTGACGACATGCTATCCTCATGTGCGTATTGCAGTCTTTTGTGGAAAGAAACCCGCACTTTCCTGTCCTTTTGACTATGTTCCCTTTGTACCGGGTGGTGAAGTCGCATTCATTCAACAGCTGAATGTGGGATTGCTGCCGTTAGATGATGACGAATACTCTCGCGGCAAATCACCTATCAAAGCCATCCAGTACTTGGCTTGTGGCGTACCTGTCGTCGGTAATATCTATGGCGCTACAGGTGAGATTTGTCACAGCGGCAATAGCGTGGCTGTCACACGTCCTGATGGTTGGGTCGAGGCTACGACCCGTCTTCTTCAGGATCCAGCCTATGCAGCTACCCTTGGCAGCACCGGCCGTTCCGATATGCTTGCTCATCACGATTCCAATGCGGTCGGGCGTCTCTTGTCCGCAGTGTTATGTTCTTAAAAAGGATTTTTGATAGGGTCCATCTTAGCTCCCGGAAGTTATAGTGAGTTATCACGACTTATAATTAGTTATAGTGAAATTCATTTATAACTGTCAATATCTCATGATATGTTCGTCTTCATGGAGGTAGTTTATGGGTTTTTTAGCCGGGAGAGGGAGGTGAATGCTCTGTTAAGACGGTAGAACCACTTGCGGCGCCACCGTCGGAAACGGCTGATGGTCTGATCTTCATAGGAGGCTTGGACGGCTCGGATGACCTTTAAGTTAGGCTGAAGATTGGGGTTGAGGTGACGGTAGGTATCTGGATCATAGCAGCCGTGAAAGGTCTCTAAGCCGCAGCCTCCCGAGCCACAATGCTCTCCAGTGCCATCAAAGCCGATGTTTTCAATTAACACATCTTTGGGTTGCAGCTGCCACCATCTATTACTGAGGCAATACAGGGCGACGCGTGTGTCCCAGGTCAATTCACGCTTCTTAAGATGGTGGTAACGCATGCGATTAGGGATATCGATGCCAGCATTTTCCGGCACTTCGTCGTAGTAGCGGTAAGGGATCACATCGGTCTCAAGTGCACTCTGAATGCGATGCCAGCGGTTTGCCCAAATGGCCCATCCCCAGCAATTAAAGCGTGGACTCAAGATGACGTTGTCGTCATAGACGGTAGAGGGAAGCTGCCGGTGGTAGCAACCGATGGAGAAGATGTCGTTGCGGTCGGCATAGGTTTCTAGGGCTTGATCTAAGAAGGCGATACAGCCTGTTTTGGGATGGACGTCATCTTCAAAGATGATGACGTTGCTGTGTCGCTGTAACACTTCTTTGAGGGCAGCGAAAAGGTTTTGTGTGATCCCAAGGTTACCTTGTCTGATGGTGGTCTTAACGTTATAGCGCTGAGCTACCTGTTGTGTCTGTAAGCAAAGAGGCTTGTCATCTTCATTGCGGGGGCCATCGCAGAAGACGTAGATTTGTCTATTGGTTTGCTGTGTGACTTTGTCTAGCAGCCGCTCCAGTTTGTCAGGGCGTCTAAAGGCCAATATCAGGATAGGTGCTTCGTTCTTCATATGGCTTTAGAGAGTACGCGATTGGCGATATTTAGAAAACAGTTCCCCTTGCTATCAGCCGTTTTCTATGTCAGTATAGTGCCTCTTTGATATTGCTGAGGGATCAAGAACTAAGGTGACCTCTTTATGGGACTACCGTTACTTATCGCGTTGTGATGTTAGGGTTATCCCTGTCATCTTAGCTTTGATGGGCATCAGCTTATTGGTGCTGGCATCGAGCTCTGTGGGGACGGCGCTCGATCCGCATGATGAGCCTTTCTTCACACCGCTGGTGTGCAGTCAGTGCCAGTGGTTTCTGGTGGGTGGAGGTGTCTACCTTTTCATGGCGGGGTTTGATTATAACAAGCTGCGGGAGTGGGCTTGGCTACTCTACGTTGTCATGGTGTTGTCGCTGATAGGGCTTTTCTTCACGACCCCAATTCAAAATGTTCACCGCTGGTACCGTTTACCCTTTATGAGCGTGCAGCCTTCCGAGTACGCCAAGCTCGTCGTGGTTATTGCCATGAGTTGGTACTTGGAGCACTGCCGTCACAACAGCCATCGCTGGAGTTCCGTTTTCATTGCCAGCGCGATCGCCGGCGTACCTTTTCTCTTGATCCTCAAGCAACCTGATCTGGGAACAGCTTTGGTGCTGATCCCGATCACTTTGGTGATGTTTTATATCGGCGGGCTTAACCCGCGGTTGGTGCGGCTTGGTGCTTGGGGGATGGGACTGGGTTTAGTGGTGACGACTGTCTTCTTGCTGGGCATTGTCCCGCATGAGGAGCTGCGTCCTTACGCCACGCAGGTCATACGAGAGTACCAATACGATCGCCTCAAACCCGATAACCACCATCACCGCGCGTCGGCTACAGCCATCGCTGTTGGTGGTGTGACCGGAAAGGGTTGGCGCGAAGGCGATTACGTCCATGGGGGGTGGCTTCCTGCTGCTGCTACCGATTCTGTTTTTGCTACCTTTGCCGAAGAATTTGGATTGATTGGCCTGACGATACTATTGGCGCTTTTTTATGCGTTGATTTACTTTAGCTTTCAGGTGACAGCGGTTGCTAAGGACCACTTTGGCCGGCTCCTAGCTGCTGGAATATCCGTGTATCTGTCAGTCCATGTTCTGGTTAATATCGGGATGATGTGCGGCTTTCTCCCTATCACCGGGGTGCCGTTGATTTTGGTGACGTACGGGGGATCCTCTTTCCTGTTGACCATGACAGCATTGGGGATTCTACAGAGCATCTATAGTCGGAGGTTCATGTTCTAATGGTGCAACAACAACAGCCTTTCCTATTCTCTTCTGGCATCTGGATTGGTGAAGGTAAAATCACCTTTACTGCTTCTCCTGAGGTACTTAGCTTCTTTACGCGTTGGGAGACTAAGCCCGGAGGACGGGAAGGCGAGCTGCTATGCACCCAGAATGTGGAGATGCAAGGGGTTGATGATAAAGTGATCAACCGCTTTCGCGTTTTTGATATCACCCCTAGAAGTTTTGCTATCGAGCTTGAGAACGATCTCGTTGGGCTTGTCCGTGGCAAGGGGGTGATCGCTCCTAATGAAATCGCTTGGGAATTTCGTGGCCACCCGAGCTTTGAAGGTTTTGAGGTGTACCGTGCTAAAGAGAATGGAGACTACTCCGTCCACGCTGAGTTCGCCTCACCGGATCAGTTTCGCACGGTCATCAATGGGCGCGTTTGGCGTAAGGCCAGCAGTTCCGACTAATACATGAAAACCAGCTCGCTTTGGGTAGGCCATCTGTCAGCCCTCGCTAGGCTGGTTTTCATGTGTGACTGCTGGCGTAAGACGGAGCAATCTAGCTAAGCCGCTATCTATTGACCACTAGAACCGTCTGAGTGGTCCATGCTGTCCATCGATTGCTCCATGCCTTTGCCATGGCGGACAAAGCTAACCTTGCCCGTTCCATCAACGGTCCAGAAGGTCTTAATGATCTCTTGAACATGAGGGGCAAAGGTTCCATCCTCATTCAAAATACCAATTTTTGTTAGCTTTTCCTTAAACCCTGGCGGTAGAGCCATCTGAGGATCATAGGCTTCTTTGACCACGTTAGACACTGCTGGTGGGTTGCGCAGCGCGATGGCTCGCATGATGGAGAGAACACCGATGACTTCCATCTTGCTGACTTCTGTGCCATCCGGCAACATCAGCATGGCCCCTTTTTCTTCAAGCGGGGCTGCCGCCTGTATGCTGCTCATCATTGTCGAGGAAGAACTAGTGCTGCCGCTATTAGATTTCATCTCTGCGGCATTAGCACTGGTAACAAAGGCCATGGCTAAGAGAGCCGTCATCATCTTCTTCATGGAAACACCTCCTGTCCATTGAGGAACGATGCTATCTATGCTTGAATGATGCCAACATTTTGCTATATCGCCATGTCATGTGTCATTGGCGGCTGAGTGGCTAAGCTGTTGCCCTGATTGGGTGTTGTTTGCCGCCTATATGTTTAGCGTGTCAAAAAGCCCAATTATTTTCAAAAGAGGCTCTAGATATCTAATGCTAAGGTAAATGGACGGAATAGACGAAATAGATGGAATGGACCTAATGGACGAAATGAACTTGATGGAGTGAACGAACTTGGGCAATGGCGACCGAGTCCATTGCGTCCATTTCGTCCATTAAGTCCATCTCGTCCATTCCGTCCATTGAAGGCTTAGGCTTTAATTTTGATGTCCACGCCTGCTGGTAGGGTCAAGCCTTTAAGGGCATCGATGGTCTTACCAGTGGGATCAAGGATATCAACAAGGCGCTTATGCGTGCGGATCTCGAACTGTTCACGCGACTTACGGTCGATGTGAGGCGAACGCAAGACGGTGTAGATCTCGCGGCGGGTTGGCAGGGGGATAGGTCCTGCCACGCCGGCGCCGGTACGCTTAGCTGTTTCGACGATATCAGCGGTGGAACGGTCGAGAAGGCGCTGGTCGTAACCCTTAATCCTGATACGGATCTTAGAGCGCTCACGCTTTGTCGTCCCTTCCGGAGCTTTTTGTTGCTTCGACATAGGTTCCTACTTACTTTTTCATAATTTCTTCTTGGATCTTCGCCGGCACGCGCTCGAAGTAGCTTGGCTCCATGACGTATGTCGCACGGCCAGAGCTTAGCGAACGCAGCTGCGTCGAGTAGCCAAACATCTCACTCAGAGGCACCTCAGCATGGATGAGGACGCCACCTTTGATGGAGTCTTGGCCGAGGATCTTACCGCGGCGGCGGTTTAAGTCGCCGATGACGTCACCCACGTGAGCTTCTGGGGTGTTGACATCGACCTTCATGATCGGCTCTAGGATGATAGCGCCACCAGACTGGCAAGCCTCCTTAGCAGCCATCGATCCGCAGATCTTAAAGGCCATCTCGTTGGAGTCCACCTCGTGGTATGAACCGAAGACGATGGCGACTTTGACGTCGACCATACTGAATCCGGCTAAAACGCCTGTCGCCAAGCCTTCCTCGATGCCCTTGATAGTCGGGTTGATGTATTCCTTAGGAATAGAACCGCCGACAACCTTGCTGACAATCTCGATGCCTTTGCCGCGCTCGTTGGGTTCGACTTCGATCTCGACGTGAGCGTACTGACCACGACCGCCTGTCTGCTTGACGAACTTTGTCTTGGCAATACAGGGACGCGTGATGGTTTCCTTGTAGGCAACCTGTGGCTTACCCACTTCAGCGTCAACCTTGAACTCGCGGACCATACGGTCGCGGATGATGTCAAGGTGTAGCTCGCCCATCCCGGCGATGATCGTCTGGCCAGTTTCTTGGTTGGTCGTGACGCGGAAGGTTGGGTCTTCCTCTGCCAAAGACGCTAGGGCGTTGGCTAACTTCTCACGGTCAGGCTTCGACTTAGGTTCGATCGCCATCTCGATAACAGGCTCAGGGAATTCCATCTTCTCTAGCAACAAGGGCTTGTCAGAGGAGCAGAGTGTGTCACCGGTGGTGACGTTCTTGACGCCAACGAGGGCGGCGATGTCACCGGTACGGAACTCGTCGCGCTCCTTACGTTGGTTGGCGTGCATCTCGAGCAGGCGAGAGACGCGTTCCCTGGAACCTTTGGTGGTGTTGAGGATAGTGGATCCCTTTTCTAGCGTACCGCTGTAGAGACGGACGTATGTCAAACGGCCGACATAAGGGTCTGTCACAATCTTGAAGGCGATAGCGGAGAAGGGGGCATCGTCCGACGGCTCGATGAGGATTTCCTCGTCGCTGTCCGGCGAGTGCGCTTTGATGGTTCCGCGGTCTAGGGGCGATGGCAGCCAGTCGACGATGGCGTCGAGGAGCTGCTGTACGCCTTTATTTTTAAAGGCGGTGCCGCATAGAACGGGGTTGATCTTCCCTTCGCAGGTGGCCTTACGGATAGCGGCATGGATCTCTTCTTCAGAGATGGCATCGGGGTTCTCCAATACCTTCGTCATGAACTCGTCGCTGTCGCTAACAGTGGCCAGCTCTTCGAGCATCTCAGAGCGCATCTGCTTGCATTTTTCTACGAGGTCAGCGGGGATCTCATCTTCTTCCCACTTAGCACCTAACGTTTCGTCTTTGAAGATCATCGCTCTCATCTTGATGAGGTCGACCATCCCGATGAATTCGCTCTCTGCGCCGATGGGGCAATGAACAGGAACGGCATTGGCATGGAGCTTCTCGCGCATGCTGGCGACAGCTCCGAAGAAGTCGGCGCCCATGCGGTCCATCTTGTTGACGAAAGCGATACGTGGCACGCCGTAGCGGTCAGCTTGCTTCCAGACGGTTTCGGATTGTGGTTCGACGCCGGAGACAGCGCAGAAAACGGCGCAGGCGCCATCTAACACGCGGAGCGAGCGCTCCACTTCGACGGTGAAGTCGACGTGTCCAGGGGTATCGATGATGTTGATCTTAGCACCATTCCAGAATACGGTGGTTGCAGCGGAGGTGATGGTGATCCCACGCTCTTGTTCCTGCGGCATCCAGTCCATTGTGGCGGCGCCTTCGTGCACTTCACCCATCTTATGGAGACGCCCGGAGTAGTAAAGAATACGCTCCGTAGTAGTCGTTTTACCCGCATCGATGTGTGCCATGATGCCGATATTACGGACTTTGGACAGTTCTTCGTCTTTAGGTCTAGCCATGTGCTCTCCTTAAGGTTACCACTTGTAATGAGCAAAGGCTTTGTTGGCCTCCGCCATGCGGTGGGTATCGTCTTTCTTCTTTATCGTGGTGCCTTGATTGTTGAAGCAATCGGCTAACTCGCTGGCTAGGCCATCTTCCATAGAGCGGCCTGGCTTAGCGCGTGAATGCTTGATGATCCAGCGCATCGCCAGCGAGGTGCGGCGGTTAGCTGGGATCTCAATGGGCACCTGGTAGGTGGCGCCGCCGATACGGCGAGACTTCACCTCCAAGGAGGGCTTGGCATTTTCTAGGGCTTGGTCAAAGGCTGTCAGGGCATCAGTGGCATTGACGCGCTTGGCAAACTTCTCTATCGCAGCATAGACGATACGACGTGCAACGGATTTCTTGCCGCTGTACATAATCGTATTCATGAATTTGGCGAGAACGGTGCTTTTGTAGATCGGATCTGGTTCGATCTCCCGTTTCTCGGCTCGACGTCTTCTCGACATCTCTTCCTCATCAGTATAGGTTTACATTATTGTCTCAGTAGGAAGCTCGTGGCTCTTCACCTGGGTTCGGAAGGTAATCCTCCGTCTCCTGCGCGTGATTGCTGCTATTGTGACAAAACAGCGATCACGGGCCAGGACATCTATCTCAAGCAGATGTCCTAGCGTTACTTGGGCTTCTTAGCCCCATATTTCGATCTTCCTTGTTTGCGGTCCTTAACGGCCGCACAGTCTAACGCACCACGTACGATGTGGTAACGTACGCCGGGCAAGTCCTTCACACGGCCGCCACGAACCAGCACGATGCTGTGTTCTTGGAGGTTGTGGCCCTCGCCGCCAATGTAAGCAATGACTTCTTGGCGGTTAGAGAGGCGCACCCAAGCAACCTTACGCAGAGCCGAGTTCGGCTTCTTAGGCGTTTTGGTCTTCACTTGGACGCAGACACCACGGCGCTGGGGGCACTTCTGTAGAGCAGGCGATTTGCTTCGCTTCTTTTTGCTCTCTCTAGGCGTGCGTACCAGCTGTTGAATCGTCGGCATAGATGCCATCTCCGTTGATGATAGGTGATACTAAAAATTCAAAATCCCAGCGCAGCGGAAGCTTTGCTGGGAAGTCACCGGCGATTATAGGGTACCCCTACATTATTGCCAATAGGAAAGGAAGTCTTTCGCCAAGCTTTGCCAACCCATCGCATGGCCATGTTGTCGTTTCTGATTTGCATTGCCTGCGTAAATTACAATCCCTTCGGAAGTAGGAATATTTGCAAGCAGGCTCCATTTGATCAACCCTTGAAAGTAATCTTGAGCAATTGTTGCCCCAGCTTTAATTTCAATAGGGATTAACTTACCTTCTCTGTCGACAATACAGTCTACTTCATGGCCAAGTTTGTCGCGCCAGAAATAGATGTTTGGGTTCAGGCCTTGGTTAAAGCGTTGCTTTATGAGATCTGAGAGAATCATCGATTCAAAGAGACCTCCTCTTAAATAATGAGTACTTAGCCCTTTTGCTGTTTCAATGCCTAACAGCGAGCAAGCTAATCCAGTGTCATAAAAGTAGAGTTTGGGAGATTTGACAAGACGTTTGCTAAAGTTCTTATGGTGCGGCTGTAGGAGAAAGATAAGATAGCTAGCTTCTAGTAGAGACAGCCACCCATTCGCTGTGTTGACGCTAACACCACAATCGTTAGCTAATGATGAAACGTTGAGAAGTTGTCCAATTCTTCCCGCACATAATCTAATAAAATGTTGAAATAAACGTAGATCTACGATGCTTCTTATTTGTCGGACATCGCGTTCAACATAGGTGCGGATATAGCTAGCATACCAGTCGATGGCAGGCGTTTTTTCAGCGTAGATACTTGGATAAAATCCATTAAAAATAGCTTCTTCAACTTGATTTGGAAGCGCTGTGCCGAGCTCTCCAAGGGTTAGAGGTAATAAGGTTTGCAGTGACGCTCGTCCTGCAAGCGTTTGACCAACCGTAGCGTTTAACAAGAGATTTTGAGAACCTGTAAGGATGAAGTAACCGGGTTTGCGTGATTGGTCGACCCTCGTTTGGATATATGATAAAAGGTTTGGGGCATGTTGCACTTCGTCGATGATGATGCCAGCATTGTTATCATAAGATTTCAGAAAGCTTCTAGGATCTGAAAGAGCAAACTCACGTATGTCCAAATCTTCCAGAGAAGTATAAAGGTGATGAGGAAATGTGGATTGGACAAGTGTGGTTTTTCCCGCTTGTCGTGGTCCTAACAAGGTAACGACGGGAAAGTTTGTCGCGATACTTTTCAGCTTCGATTCAAGGGTTCGCTTAAACATACGGCTTCTCACTGAACAGGTTGTTTTGGACAATTTTGCATTTGGAATGCAAATTTGTCCAGTGCGGTCTGAATCGAACAGAAGCTCCAATATTCTTGCTATTAACTCAATTGTTCGTTATCTTATTCGTATTATTGATTGTCTATTTGGTTTAATGAGTATCTTATGATGTATGGTTTAGATTTTAATCCTTATTTGAGTCGAGCCGTCGCAGGCGTTTTTGAAGAGAACGATTGTTGTCAGATGTTAGATCGTCTTATTGATAAGCCGACGCCAGAGACATTTGCGAAGATGCAAGCCATCTTTGATCGGAATACAGAACGAAAACGTAATCGTTATTATTCTCAGTCTAATTGCACTTTACTCAAGCGGTTAGTGGGGATGGCTATCCTAGGAGGCGTGGGATGGTGGATGGAATACCCTGAAACGCTCATCTTATTAGTTGGATTAGGAGGGGCTGCGGTTGCGAGCAAAATGTCCGCTGACCATCGATTTCGTGTAGAGAGTTTTAAGGATCCGCGCATTGCATATGTGGACCAGGTGGCCTCTGAGCTCTGTAACTATTGGCGGGAGCAATGGAAAATTTACCGAGATATTCTGAAGGTGAAGAGACAGGCACCAGCATCTGTTTGTGTCACTCTCAAATTGAATGAAGAAAGAACGCAATTAAACACCCGCTTGCAAGCAGCGCGTATGGGGGGGCAGGCCGCATCGCTAGATTCAGAAATAGAGACATTTAGAACAAATGCTATTCAAGCAGTTGTAGAAGGGATTAAGGGGCTACGTGACGATCTAAAGCAGAAACCAAAGAGTGAATCAACAACAGCAAGCTCGGAAGGTACACCGCCTAGATCGCCACCTAATAAGAATAGGTGTAACGTACAATGGGCTTCTCCGCTCACGCCTCAAAAGTCAGCTCCATCTTCTCTTTAGATGTTTGGTCTCCCCCAGAGGGTAGATCGGCTAGAGACTTAAGACCGAAGTGTTCCAAAAACTGTTTCGTGACACCATAAAGAGTGGGGCGGCCAGGCGTTTCTAGGCGCCCAACCGCCTCGATCAGCTGGCGCTCTAGAAGGCTTTGGATGACGCCGGAGCAGTCGACGCCGCGCAGCGCTTCCACCTGAGGGCGTGTAATGGGCTGACGGTAGGCAATGATAGCCAGTACCTCAGTGGCGGCTTGTGAGAGGCGCTCAGGTCGGCGGTGGCCAAACAGTTGGTCGACGTAAGGGCCAAATTCGCGACGAGTGCGCAAGGCAAAGCCCTCTGCAATCTCGGTGATCTCAAACGCACGTTGTTGTGATTCATATTCCACTTTAAGCTCTTGGATGAGCGTGAGCAGCTCGCGAGAGGTGCAGCTTGTCGCTTGATTGATGATTTGGCGGATTTTAACGAAAGGCAAGGGGCTGCTGCTGGAGAAGAGGAGTGCTTCGACGATGCGTTTAGCTTCTTGCCTAGCGGCAAAGAGGGCGCCGTGGCGCTCTAGCTTAGTCGCTAGGGCTAATTCAGGTATCATCGCCGCCTCCTACCACATGGTGCACCCAGATGGTCTGAGTCGCTGTCTGACGCACAATCTCTGCTTCGCCTCCCTTGAGCATCTCTAATAGCGCCAAAAAGGTGACGATCAGCTCCATGCGGCCGCGGTCTGGGGGAAACACCTCTTCCAATGGTAGCCGTTCTCGTTCTCCCAGTGTGTGACGCAGGTAGATGAGTTTATCGCTGACGCGCCATTCCTCATCCTCGATGACGTGAGCTTTCATCTGTGCTGCAGAAGCGAGTACCTTGCGGAATAGGGAAGCGAAATCATCGAGGCTGAGGTGTTCGATGCCTAGGGCAGGCGGAGGTGCTTCGGGAGCGGGAATGTAGCCACGAGCGTAGTGGACACTTTGAGCTTCTTCGCGGTGGCTCAGTTCTTTGGCTAACTCTTTGATCTGGCAGTATTCCACGAGGGCATGCAGAATCTCCAGCCCTACCTGCTGCTCCAACTCCTCATCCTCTTCGCTCCAAGGTTGGCGAGGCAGCAGGCTGCGGCTTTTTAACAGCATCATCGCTGCCATTGTGCCGACAAACTCGGCTCCTACCTCTAATGTTTGGCCAATTGGTCCGGCGATGACGGTGGCAAATTGCTGTGCGACCTCACGTAGGGTGACGTCGCGGATATCGATTTCGCGCTTCAGGATCAGCTGGTAAAGGCACTCCAGTGGTCCTTGGTAGTTATCCAAGGAGCAGTGTACCTGCCGTAAGGTGGAGACTAGCATCGTGTTTTCCTACAAGTTTACCCCGCCTTTATACCATAACGGCCATTGTGGCAGCAATTCCCGTTTAGGAATGTATCACCACACAGTGCACTGACAGCAGTTCCCTCTAAAATTTTTACCACAGAGAACACAGAGCGCACAGAGAG
>CAMFKD010000009.1 GCA_945957095.1 uncultured Chlamydiae bacterium | reverse complement strand
TTCAAGCTAAAGCGATTGACAACTCACATAGCAGAGATCAGTGAGATCTATGAGAAGAATTGAGATAGAGAGAAAATGGTAGAATGTTGGATTGAGACCTTTCATATCTTCTCCCTAATCTCATTCTTCCTCACTGATCTCTGTGTCTCAGTGGTGAACATGTACCAATAAGGGCTTTTGCACGCTGAAGCAAAAACCAATCCTTTAGCGGAAAAAATCATGATTTAAATGATAGAATGATAAGAGTGATAAAAAAACATCATTACCATCGTTAAATCATTCTTATCATTTTCCACCCTCTCCTGCCTACGAAAACCAGCTCGTTCCGGTGAACATTAACCACTGACATTTAGAAATTTATTACCATAGATTGCACAAAGAAGATGGGAGATTTCTTTCGGCTTTCAGAAAAATAGTGGGTTTAGTTTTTTCATTTCCTTCTCTGTGCACTCTGCGTTCTCTGTGTTAAAAATTTTATCGAGAACTACTACCTCTAAGCTAAAGCTGCTGTAGAACGGCCGGCAGCACCTTATCGAGATGGGCAAGGAGAGCCTTAGCGCGATGGTCCCAGGTATGTTGCGCTAACACCTTCTGGCTAGCGCGATGCACTATCTCGCGCCGACGCGATTCGTTGGCGATGAGATCTGCCAACTGCTGATTAATCGCATCGTAGTGGCCGTGACGGTACAACAAGAGCTCTTCATCAGCT
Source organism: uncultured Chlamydiae bacterium (assembly GCA_945957095.1). Lineage (GTDB taxonomy): Bacteria > Chlamydiota > Chlamydiia > Chlamydiales > JAJFMA01 > CAMFKD01. Next base: position 19,377 of record CAMFKD010000009.1, on the reverse strand, counting down.
GTGAATAAGGTACGGATATAGGAACAGTCATTGGTGAGTACTGCCGCTCCTCCCAAAAAGCCGGCAAAGATGCGTTCGTGTGCACCAGCGCGAATAGAAGGGCAGCTGTTAATCACGACCTTGCTCTTTTTGATCATGTCCAAGGTTTCAGGATAGGAGAGGCGGCCGTGAAAGATAATGTTGCTAGATGCCCCTTGCAGGTACTTTTCCCAGCCATTCGAGCCGCTCTTGGTGCCAAACACATGCACCTGAACATCCTTTAAAGCCCTCAATAGGGCCAGACGGTCACGTCCGCGAATCAGAAATTCTAAATTATCTAACGCATCCGGTAAATCGAGATTCTGAGTATCCACATCACCGTGCAACCGCATACGTTCTTCTAAGGCATAGTTAAAGGCGCGCAGATAAGAGGTGTTTTGATCTGCCAGCGTCCTCTCTGCAGCACTATCCAAAACGGCGCATAAACCAGGCGAAAAGAGCGTTTTCCATGATTCGCGTAACTCATCGATATCGAGACAAGTACCAGCAAATAATACCTCATAGGGACGTTCGCTCTCAGGATCGCCATGGTAGTCTTTATCCACGGCATGAGGCATCCACAGCGTCGTATCATGGCGCAAATCGAGAAAAAACTGCGCCCAATCGCGGTCGATAGAGGTGACGATGTTTAGCTTCGACTGCACCATAGACAAGAATTTATTAGGGGAATCGACAAGGCAAGCGACATGGGGGATTTGCAACCTCTCACAAAAGAAATCACCTGCTTCATCGGGTAGCAACCCGTTGAAAGACAACGTACAGTCGGGAGGATCAAGCAAAAGCTGACTCACCAAATTGGGGGTGGGGCCATCTTCGCTTCCAAGCAGACGGCAACTCACCCCACAGCGCTGTAAAGCCGCTAAAAAAGCACGGGAGAAGTAAGGAAGGACGCCGTAACCGCAACGAGACGCCGGAGGTAACAAAATATCAATTCGCTCTACCATCATTCACCGCATATTTAACCAATTTCGACGTGATCCCATTAATTTACGCTTACGCTTTTCTACATCTTTGGCCTTGTCAGTTTCTTCTTGCGCCTCTATCGTGTCACTGCCAATCAATTTGATCAGCTCCTGCTTTAACGTCTTACGGCGCAGAAGCAGGTCTTCCTCATTGACGTTTGTCGCTTGGTAATAAGAAGGGTTATCCAGCATCCTGGTCACCTGATCCTTAGTCCAACCTGTTTGCGCATAGACCTTTTCCACACCGCGGTCCAGTTCGTCACGCATCTCCTGCACCTTTCGAAACGTTTGCTTTAATGCATCATAATCCAGAGATGCCCCTACCGAGCTGGGAGCCTGTGGGAGCGCAGCCGACGGCACAGCAACTGGTTTGGCGGGCGGGGCAGAAGGCTTGTTCTTAGGCTTATCTTTCTGCTTACCAGCAAGACTAAAGATGTTATCTTGCTTTTCCTCAGCCATATATGTCTCTGTGCCTATATATGTTCATGGGGTAGTTTCTTCGCGCCCGCGCCCGTGTGTGTGCCCGAAATCCATAAATCGGGTACGGCCACGCACACGGGCTCGGTCACGAATGGTGACATAGGTGAACATGTACCTGCGCCTACCTAAAAGCATATCTATCACCATTGTACTTTTATTATAACGGAATCCTTCTTTGAATTAAATCATCTGTCCCTGTATACTGCCTTACTGGCTGGTGGTAAAAGGTTCAACCAAGGGGAAGATAGATGGGTTATTTGGAAGATTTTCAAGCTCAGTTAGAAAAAAATGACTTCCATAAGTTTTTCCAGCTCTGGGAAGAATATTGCACTTCCGATACTGTAGATCCTGTTGAGTTTGTCACCCTTCTTAAATCGATTAAGAATTCCGAGATGGCCAGCATCTTTGGTCAGTATGCGGAAACAGCCTTACCTCTCTGGCAAACAATCCAAGACGAAAAAGGCTCACTCAACGTCCTGCGCCTCATCATCGACCTACAAACAGTGCAGAGCGATGTCTTGCGTGATACCGCAATCCAAGCACTAGAAAAACACTACCGCAACGACCCTGAGTTCGCCAAACGCTTGCGTTACGTCGGCCTGCGCGATGCGGCAGGAATGAAGAAGACGCCAGACTTCCAAGGCGCCATTGCCCACTTTGAATTACTCGCCCACCTCAAACCTGGCAATTTCATCCACCACGCAGGTGGATGGGGCACGGGTGAGATTATGGAAGTTTCCCCGATCCGTGAAGAGATTGTTGTTGAACTGGAAAATGTCACTGGACGTAAGTACATCTCGTTTGCTAATGCATTTAAAGCACTTACCCCATTGCCCAAAGATCACTTCTGTGTCCGCCGCTTCGCACATCCAGATGAACTAGAACAAGAAGCACGCGACAACCCTGTAGAAGTCATCAAACTGCTCCTACGTGATCTAGGCCCCAAGACAGCTGCAGAGATAAAAGAGGAACTCGCTGAGCTAGTGATCCCCGAAACAGATTGGGCAAAATGGTGGCAAAACGCTCGGGCAAAAGTCAAAAAAGACACCATGGTCGAAAGCCCTTTATCCCTACAACAACCCTTCCGGTTGCGAGATGCGGCACTATCCCATGAAGACTTATTCCATAAGCAACTTAGCGCTAAAAAAGAACCACAAGGGATCCTGCAAACGATCTACAATTTCGTGCGCGACATGCCAGATATGCTTAAGAAGGGCGATGTCAAACAATCGCTACAAGATAAACTTGTGAGCCTTCTTAGCTCTCCCGAAATCACCCCATCACAGATATTGCAAATTCGCCTCTTTCTCGATAATAGCTTCGGTTTCAGCCCTAATCACCAAACCTTAGCCGACAACATCAAAGAGCTGCAACAAGTCGAAGAAGTCATCAATGGCATCGAAATCATTGCTTTAAAGAAACGTGCCTTAACAGCTATACACGACCACCGCCCTGACTGGTCCGACCTCTTCCTTTCCTTACTCTTCTCAGTCCAACAGCACCAGCTACGCGATTACATCCTTAAAGAGCTGCAGCAACCCGCTACCTTACCTAAGTTGGAGAAGAAGCTGCGCGACATGCTCATCCACCCCACCATTAATCCGGAAGTCTTCGTCTGGTACTTCCAAAAAGTGGTATCGGAAACCAATGTACCCTTTGCCAATAAACATGGGCAAGGCGAGTTTTTAGAGACTTTCCTCATTCTCTACTCTGTCTTGGAAGGCAAGCCAGAATACCGTGAGCTGATTAAGAAAATGTACAGCACACTCTCTGGCAATCGCTACCTCATCGTCCGCAATATTATCGAAGGCACTTCTCTAGAGTTTATCCAAGAATTTCTCCTCTTAGTATCTAAGTGCCGTACTCTCAGCGATCATGATAAAAAGATTCTTAAGTCGCTAGCAGAAGTCGTACACCCTTCTCTCAGTTCCAAAAAGAAAACCAAAGATGAATCAGAGGTTATCTGGACGACAGAAACAGGCCTTAAGCGTACTCAAGAACGCATCCGTACCCTCGGTACAGTGGAAATTGTCGACAACGCACGTGAGATCGAGGCAGCGAGAGCCCTTGGCGACTTGCGCGAAAATTCTGAATATAAGTTTGCCCTAGAACGCCGTGCTCGCCTACAAACAGAGCTAAAGACCCTCTCCGACCAGCTTAACCGCGCTCGCGTCATCACCCCTGATGACATCTCTTCCCGTGAAGTAGGTGTCGGGTCTAAAGTAGAGCTTGCCGATGGGAATGGCAAAAAAATAACTTATTCTATCTTAGGTCCTTGGGATGCAGAAGCGGAGAAGAACATTCTTTCCTTCCAATCGAAGCTCGCTGAGCATATGATAGGCAAGAAGGCGGGCGACACCTTCAAATTTAAAGATGAGACTTTTACCATCTCCAAGGTGGAAAGCTATCTCGCATAAGGTACTCTCGCCTACACCCAAACAAATGAAAAGTTGGGTTATCAAGCGCGCCAACTTGTGATATAAGGGATCGATGGACATCGTCATCGCTACACGCAATTTACATAAAGTGCGCGAATTCCGCGAAATGTTCAAAGCACTGCCGACCATCGATGTTTTATCCTTACATGATTTTCCCCATTACCAACTGCCAGACATTGAGCTTCCTACTTTCGAAGAAAGCGCTAACACCAAAGCCATGCACGCTGCTCAGGCCCTTCAGAAATCGGTCATCGCCGATGATTCTGGTCTCGTTGTCCCTGCACTCGGAGGCGCACCAGGCCCCTCCTCTAAATACTATGCGGGTGTCGGTGCTAGTGACCGCGATAACTGCCGAAAAGTGCTGTCTGAACTGCAAGGCAAAGATGACCTCCAGCGTTCTGCTTATCTCACCTGCACCTTAGCTTTTGCTGATGTTTCTGGAATCAAAAAAACCGTTTCAGGAATCTGTGAAGGCGAGATTATCGATGAAGAACGCGGACGCCAAGGTTATGGCTATGACACCATCTTCCGCAAGCATGATTACGATAAAACCTTCGCGGAGCTTGACGATGGCATCCGAGTGCGCATCTCTCACCGACGCAAAGCCTTCGATAAGCTGATGCTTCATCTGGAAACCTTATGTCGCTAACATACCGCTGTTCTGTATTGACAGATGCACTACTTTGTCGACGGGTATAACCTCCTGTTCCGCTCGATGGAGGCCGATGACGAGCTGCAGAAGCAGCGTGAAAGGCTGATTCAAGAGCTTACCCGCCGTTTTGAAACACTTCATCTCGACGTCACCCTAGTCTTCGATGCCGCCTACACTCCCAGCCACACTAAACGCACGCGCACCCCGTTTGTCGAAATCGTCTACACGGCCGCTGGAGAGTCAGCCGACCATTACATCATCCAAGAATTACAAGCTATGCCTAAGGTAAAGCAAGAGACAGTCGTCACCAATGACAAGCGGCTAGCATGGCAAGCGCGTCGCCTAGATGCTACAACCCTCAGTGTCACCACCTTCCTCGCCTGGCTAGAAAGCCGTTACCGCAATAAGATGCGCGGCTTGCATAAAAAAACCAAGACGCTGCCCCTTAATGACAAGACTCCGACGGTCAGGGTCCCCCCTGCCAAAAGAGAAGCGCTGCCCAGTAAACAGAGTAGCCCCGAGGCATGCCTAGATTACTACCAAACAATCTTTGAAAAGAGCTACGCTGAAACTGTCGAAGAAGCAGCTAAGAAGTCTCCCACCAAACCTCCCGCCTCGGCTAAAAAGACAGAAAAGCGCAAAAAGCCTCCGCGTTGTGAGGAACCCGCTCCCATGTCTGAGGAGGAGCGTTGGCTCAAAATCTTCACTCAACAGCAGCTTTCGGATCATCCTCGGGATTGAAACACAAAGGCGCAAAGACAGAAAGGGGAGAAGACACGCAACAGCCATTCCTGCTAAATAATATCCACTAATTTTTAGGAATTTATCACCACAGAGGTACAGAGAACACAGAGAAAAAATAGAAGGTGAGAGATCTCTTTCATTTTTTGAGAAAATATTGTGTTTAGTTTTTTCTATTTTTCTCTCTGTGCGCTCTGTGTTCTCTGTGGTAAAAATTTTAGCGAGAACTACTGTGGCTGCAAAAGCCTGATTTTTTGATGGCGCGCAAACGAAAGTACTTGTCGCTTGTAAAATCTGCGGCAGAGAAATGGTGTTCAACGAACTGCTCATGCAGCTCTTCTAGTCCTTTCCAGAGGGTATACTCTAATTGAAACTCGGGCAACACCTGGCTCAGCAAATCAAAATTGACGCAATAGCTGCGCGGATCAGCTCCGACCTCACCGGTGAACACAACCTGAGCTGCTGGCACGAGCCGTTTCACCATTTCGGCGATATCCTTCACTTGGTAGTTTTCACTATTACCACCGACGTTAACAGCGAGGTTATAGACAGAGGCGTTGGGGGCTTCTGCAAGGGCGATGAAAGCTCGCGCGATGTCCTTACAATGGATCAGCGGCCGCCAAGGCGTACCATCGCTCATCACGCGGATGTCGCCAAGGGCAAATGCACAGGCCAGCAGATTATTTGCAACGAGGTCAAGGCGCAGCATTGGAGAAGCGCCGTAGGCTGTTGCATTGCGCAAGCTAATCGGGCAAAAATTCTTGTCAGCAAGGAGGCGTATCTCTTCCTCTGCCTCTACCTTAGACCTAGCGTAAGCCGACAGTGGCTCAAAAGAAGCATGCTCATCGAGTGGCGCTGATCCTTTCTTGCCATAGATAGCGCAGCTGCCAGCGAACAGAAAACGCGGAATCCCAGCGACCTTGGCAAGGCGAGCCAAACGTACGGAAGCATCCCTATTAATGGAATAGGTCAACGAAGCATCGAGGTCGCCCATCGGATCGTTGGAGATTGCTGCCAGATGCATCACGCAATCGTGTCCTGCTACATCCTCCATGGTTAAATCACGCACATCTTTATGCAGTGTATGATCGGGGGCAGCTGAGGGGCCCCAGTCACACCCAGCAAAGATGTCTAGATCACATCCCGTAACGGTGTGGCCACCTTCTTTTAGCAGCTGTACAAGATGGACGCCGATGTATCCTCTATGTCCGGTGACAAGGACTTTCATGATTGCTCCGCTTCACGTCTTCGATGGTAATCTAGAGAATTCCAATAAAAATCTTGACCGCTTAAACGTTGTATTAATGGCGTGGGCAGCTTAGGCCCTAAGCGCCCTACTTGGTATCCTAAAAACTTTGCTGCGGTATGTGCCCAAGCATAGGGCAGCATCACACGATTTTCCCGCCATAGTTGTCTGTTAAGCTCAATAAAATACTCTCTACCACGCTGATGATCAGTCGCACCAAAATCGATTAAGTTAGCGTGCTGCTTACGTACATAGCCTGTGTCGAAATGGCGTTTAAACTCTTCTTTTAAGCTATAGTCATGGGAATGTGTAACAATAGCCTCTGCGGCATAAGCGATACGATGACCTTTGCGCAGCAATGCCGCTGTTGCAAAAGTGTCTTCGGCAGTCAAGACAGAGGGAAATCCGCCTACCTCATCCAATGCTCTGTTCAACCATGCAGCACAGCTATTGGAACAGAAAAATGTGTAGACACCCCATTGAGAGACGTCCTCCACGCTGCGGATGTTGCTTATAGGCGGATAGTTGAATTGGCGAAGAAAGGCTTCAAAGAAATTAGAATTCTTGCGAGGTATCTGTCTGCCATAAGATATGGATGCTTGGCCATTCAAAATAGGCTCAACAAGCCGTTCTAATACACTATCATCTGCTGGATAAGCATCAGGGGTCATCATAACGACAATATCGGTATTGAGCCGCTTGCGTGCCTTCTCCCTTGTGCTACCGTGATTGAAAGAAACCCTAGGGATGACAAAAGTCTCGGCGCCCAAGCGCTCAGCTTCTTCCACTGTACCATCAAAGGAGGAAGAATTGACAAGAAGAACACGAGGTCGTAAAGAAGATCGGAGCAATGGCGGCAAGCAATACTGCAGGTGATGTTTAGCGCGATGGGTAACGACAACCACACCGATGGTCTTGCTCATAGCCGACACACCTGCTGATAATAAGTAGCAATTTCATCCCAAGCCACTTGCTCATCCCATCCATACAATGCCCCATCGACAGGGTTGCAATTGGTACGCATATGAGGCTCTGGAAAGCTCTCTTGAGGTAACAAAACCACTTCACAAGGTAAGCCAATTCTGGCTCGCATGGCTGCAGCAAAGCGTTCTACAAATGCCCCTTGGCTTTCTACATACTGGCTGGGAGAACAGTGTGTGAAAGGAACATCTTGCTGTAGCTTCTCAGCAATATCAACGTAGGCGAGCGCCAACAAGGAAACATGGATGTTATCGCGGATGTAATCAGGCGTTTTGATCTCAGCCATACCACCTTTAGCCCAGGTGTGCATGAGATAGCTAGTCAATCTCGGCTCTTCATAAGGACCAAAGGGATTGGGAATGACAAATTTTCCTAGGGCCATCCCTCCAATAAAGCAGTAGTAGCGGAAGTAGTCGGCTGTCATCCCTTTACTCAATCCATAGGGTGAGAAAGCGCGCTCGGGATCGCTGCCAATGCCCTCCCTCTGCTCAAAGACGCTGCCTGTTAAAAGCACCCGCCGGCAACCTTTATGATGTAACACCTCCAATATCTTAGGGAGGTGTTTGACATTTGCTTGCACAGCTTCCAGCGTGTTAAAACCGAGGCTTTTGTAGTCTGTGGCCTCAGCGGCATGGTGACAGAGCAAATCCCATCTCTCTTCTTCATCAATTAACCTTAAGAAGCGTTCAGAGCCAAAGGGACATTCAAAAACGCAAGTCGCGCAATCCTGTACCATCGCCACACGCTGCCCACGGATGCCGCTATAAGCGCTTTCCTGGCTGCGAAAGATAGCGACAACCTCGTGGCCTTGAGCCGCCAGTTGACGCACGAACCAGTAGCCGGTGAAGGAGCTGGCGCCAGTGAATAAGATCTTCATGGCTGGCCTAAATGATAGGCGGGATCGAAATCTCTAGCGTTAGCATCCTTGTCCGATAGCACCTGCGGCTCTATCGGCCAACGAATGGCAAAGAGAGGATCATTCCAACGGATACAGCGCTCCTGCTCCGGTGCATAAAACTCAGAGACGAGGTAGAGCACTTCACTGTCAGGCTCTAATGTGATGAAAGCGTGTGCGAAACCCTTAGGCACAACCATCATCGTGCGGTTTTCAGCTGTCAGGGTATGGCCAAACCACTTTCCAAATGTTTTGGAGCCTGGCCTAATGTCTAAGATGACATCCCAGATACTGCCCTTAATGCAGCGCACTAGCTTGTCCTCTTGCTTAGGAGGCAATTGGTAATGCAATCCGCGAAGCGTCCCTTGCTCTTTAGAAAGCGAGTTATTGACCTGGACAAAGAGCCCTGGGAGGCCGTGAGCTTCAAATTCTCGTTGGCAAAAGAATCTGGCGAAGAAACCGCGATCATCGCCGCGTTTTTCTAAATCAACTAAGAACGCTCCTTCAAGGGGCGTAGGATTAAATTTCATGCTATAACACTCTGCTACTAGACGGTGTGTGGCCTGTGTAGCGTGGTGGCGCCTGTGACAACCACGGCGGCGCACCGCTAGCCCATAGCTGATTCAGGTACTCGCGGTCACGCTGTGTATCCATGCACGCCCAGAAACCACTATGGCGATACATGGTCAGTTGTTTATCTCTGGCCAAATTGACTAATGGTGTGCGTTCTAAGACACAATCGGCTTCAGGCCACAGATAGTGGTTGAAAAACGGACGTTTAAAGAAGAAGAAACCGCCATTGATCCACTTTTCACTAAATTCTGGTTTCTCCGCAAATTCGACAACTTGATTGCCTTCAAGCTGTATCTCCCCAAAGCGCGAAGGAGGATTAACGCCTAATACTGTTCCTACCTTCCCATGTTCTTGATGAAATAAGAGTTCATCGGCCAAATCGGCATTGCAAAGGCCATCTCCATAGGTCACGGCCGCATGTTCCACCGGGCCCAAGTACCTTTCTGCAGCACGAAATAAGCGCGCTCCTGTCATCGTTTCCTGGCCCGTGTCAGCTAAAGTGACCTCCCAATCCTCTGCGCGATCTGCCGCATGCACTATCACGTGATTACTCTTCAGATCGATGGTGAAATCAGCGTTCAGTGAGGGATAGTGTAAAAAATAGGCTTTAATCACTTCCGCCTTAAAGCCAAGGCATAAGATAAACTTGCGAAATCCAAAACGGCTGTAGACATGCATGATATGCCACAGCATAGGGTGTGGGCCCACAGGTACCATCGGCTTAGGGCGAAACTCTGTCTCTTCCTTCAGCCTTGTCCCCAGTCCACCACACAAAATAAACACTGGCGTCTCACTAGGCTGCTGCATCAATGCCCTCCCTTATCATCAGCAATTTCTGTAAAATCCTCCCATAGAGGCCGGCGGTGGGCAAACCATCTGCAGCCTTCGCTCGGCCCTTCTGGAGGATTTTACAGAAATTGCTGCTTTATCATGGTAGGGAATATTACGCTTACCGCCTAACCATTGACAAGAACTTTCTGTCTTTTTCAAAGGGGAGGCAATACCGTCACTAAAGAAAGAGCATCCATATCGCCAGCAGTAGGGCGTGCTTCTAGCTCATAGAAATAGTCGCCTTCAGCCAGAGGATAGACGCTAGTGACTTGCGCTACTCGCAATCCAGCTGGAAGAACACCATCGAGCCCTGTCGTCACGAGAAGATCATCCACCTGCAGCAAAGGGATAGCTGTCGTGGTGTCTCCCACAACGCGCCCTGTGCTTAAATCACGGGCGGGCCCCTCTTCGTCGGCAAAATCATAGTTAAAGCCAATTCCATGGAGGAGCATCCCTTTAGAACGCCACACAGGAATGATGCTGCCATGCAGCTCGCCTTTTGCTAGCATCACCGTTGGCTGCTCGGTCACCAGCCTATCACGAATATCCAATAAGACCTCAAGGCAACGGCCCCTTTCACCAATAGAGGGAAAGAAGCTGTCATCGCGGGCTAGAGCCCCTGCTAAAGCATCTAACTGTTCCAGCAGTTGCTGCCGTTGCGGCTCCCCTCGTTCCGCACGCACTGAGGGTGAACAAGCGGCATCAGTGATCAACCGTACACGGCACTGTCGGCGGTTGACAAGGTCGACAATACCCACTAATGCGTTGCCGACTACCACAGGACTGTTTTTTGCCACAACAACACGCCCTAGCCTTTTGTTGTCGTCAAGGCCAACATCAAGCCATAGTGTGCTGTTCCAAGAAGTGGGTGTGCGCATCACCACGCGAGCGGGAAGAGAAAGAAGCTGCAGCTTAAGCAACGTCATTCGCTCGTTGCGACGACGCGCCATTGCCTCATCAATAAGTTCGGCTGTACTTATCGTATGGGTTTGGTCAACCAGCCATTGTTCTGAAGCTAGCAACTCTGACAGCCGCGCTAGCTCACCTTTAAGAAGGTGGTTCTCAGCTTCCAATGCTTCCAGGCGCTCTTCAGGGATAAGGGGCCGAGCTACAGAGATGCTGTTGACGCCCTTCCATAAGGGCCCAAATACTGCTATGGCACCGCTACGTAAGCTCTCCACAACAGCCAATGGCAAGCCAATACATATTAAAGCCGCAAGACCTATGAGCAGATAGGAACGCCATGTCGACTGCCCCACCTATTCCATCCTCACTGGGGTACCTGTCCGCTTGTAGACACGGACTCAATAGCGTCGATCACATAGTCAATGTTATGGGGATTCAGCCCTGCAACATTAATTCTGCCGTCATTGGGACAGTAGATAGCAAATTCGCGGCGCAAACGTTGCACTTCATCTGGCGTGAGAAAACCGAAAGAAAAGAGCCCTTTCTGTTCGATGAGAGCGCGATAGTCGCGCCCAGGATATCGTGACTGCAAGCCTGCAGCAAGCGCCTTGCGCATATCGACAACTCGCGAGCGCATACTCTCGAGTTCACGCATCCAATCAGCTTTGAGTTGATCTGAGCCTAGTATCGTGGTCACAATACGCGCTCCATGGCTAGGAGGATTAGAGTAGACTCCCCTGATCAGCACCTTCAGCTGTCTACCCAACAGCTGCGCCGCTTCAACGGTAGAGGTCACAAAAGCCAAGAAACCAACGCGCTCATTGTACAATCCAAAGTTTTTAGCGAACGAGTAGCTAACCAACAGCTCATGCCCCTGTTCAGCAAAGTAACGCACAGCAGCAGCATCGCCATCCAAGCCTTCGCCAAGCCCCTGGTAGGCCAGATCAAAGAAAGGCAACAACCGATGTTTTTTGACGAGATCACTGACAATGCGCCATTGGTCTAGTGTCAAGTCTACTCCAGTTGGATTGTGGCAACAACCATGCAACAACACTACAGCCCCTTCAGGCATCTGTTCAAATGCTTGACACATGGATCCAAAGTCAAGCCCTCCCTTACCGATGTCATAATAAGGGTAGCTTTCCACCTGCAAACCAGCACGGCTAAAGATAGCTTTGTGGTTAGCCCATGTGGGATTCGAGAGATAGATGGTTCTAGACCCTCCTAGCGCTAGATAGTCTGCACCAATGCGTAGAGCACCTGTACCTCCAACCATCTGAGCACCAAACAAAGGCAGCTGAGCCGCTAGTGGTCCAAAGATGAGTTTAGAGGCTGCGCGAACAAAATCAGCGTCGCCATCGATCGGTAGGTATTCTTTGTTGAGCTTCTTCTCAATCAATAGCTGTTCAGCAGCGCGTACACTAGATAGTACCAATGGCTCACCGTCAGCAGTGCGGTAAGCCCCAACACCTAGATTGACCTTATCTTTTCTCGTGTCATTACGAAATGCTGTCGTCAGTCCAAAGATAGGGTCGTCCGGTGGTGTCCAGTCTGTTACAGGTAGCTTTGCCATGATGTTTCCTCAGGTAAAACGGATAAAATTGTAACCTATTTAAGGGAAAGAATCCAGCATTGCTGATACTCATGTGATCTCGGCTCGAGCGGCGTGTGATTCCTCCACATCGAGCTCGCGTTCCAATCGCCTGATAAGCCTGTCGTCAACATCACCATTGCGCCATAGCTCAATCAACTTACGTCGCTGAGCTCCAATCACCTTTATTCGAGCTAATTCCAAACTGTACGCTTCATTCAACATACAAGACGAATCTAATACGCGATGCCGTGCTTTAAAGTAGGTATTGAGAAAAGATACTTGATCCTCGTCAATCGCCTTTTCCTGAAACAGATGGTTGATCTCTTGTTCTGCAGCGAGAACCAACAAAGCGCGTATTTTTGAAGCTGAAGCCATATCAGGAAGATGGCGCACCTTCAGGTAAGCCAACAGCTTTGGCAACGTCAATGCCGGAATCAAAAGCGTCAACATGATGACAACAAAAATGATATAAACAGCTTCATGACGTCCCGTCAATGGTTCACCATTTGGCAATGTAAATGGCAACCCCAAAGCAGCGACAAGGGAAACGATACCGCGCATTCCAGACCACCCCACAATCGTCGCCTCGCGCAATAGCTGCTGCGCGTGCGCTTTCGTGTCTTGATGCAAAGACCGCCAATGGAACAGATTAACAGCACCTTTAGAGTAAACCCAGACCAACCGAATGGTGATCATCACCGCGGTTAGGACAGCTCCGTTCATGCAGTATTCAGCCAACTGTGAATAGCTCATGTTGTCGGTGACAACACCAAGCTGTGTCCCTATCAAAACAAAAACCAAGCAGTTCAGCACGATGATAAAAACATCCCAGACCGCTAACCCAAAGAGACGGCGTTGGGGCGAAGGGTTGGTCATCTGGATCCTAGCTCCTATCAACCCGCTCACCACCACAGCAAGGACGCCGGAAAAACCCAAAGAATCGGCTATGATATAGGTGGTGTAAGGGATGGTAAAAGAAAACAGGACACCAACCACGGCATCTAAATACCGGCGGGAGAAGTGCTGCATCACAAACCCTGCGATAATCCCAACAGCAATACCCCCTATGCAGATCTCGAAAAAGAGACCTACCGCTTCTAGAAAAGAAAAGGTACCCGAGAGAATGGCCACCAAAGCCAAGCGATACAACACGAGTGCCGAAGCATCATTAAGTAGACTCTCTCCTTCTAATATCGTCAAGGTGCGGTGGTGAATGGCAAATCTTTTAAGAACCGCCATAGCAGCAACAGCATCGGGCGGGGAAACGATAGCCCCTACGGCAAAGGCCAACGCCCAGGAAAATTCAGGCTGTAACCACTTGATCACAATCGCAACAATGACTGTCGTCGCGATGACCAGTCCGAAAGACAAAGAAGAAATCTCTTTCCAGTGTTGCATCACTTCCCGCAACGGAAGCTGATAAGCTCCATAGTACAAGATAGGTGGTAACACAATGACCAACGTCAGATGGGGCTCGAAAAAAAATGGTTGTGTGTCAGGGAGGAAGCCGATGACAACACCGCCTAGCACCAAAACCAGCGGATAGGGAATCTGCAACCGTTGCGCGATAGCGACGAGCAGGGTGCAGATGGATACTAGCAAAACGATAATCTCAAAGTAGCTCATGACCTACTTGCAATTGAACGGTTACACCTATTGCAGTTAAAGAAAGACAAGCCTACAATGGAAACTCACTCGTTGGGGCGTTAGCTCAGTTGGTAGAGCGCAACAATGGCATTGTTGAGGTCAACGGTTCGATCCCGTTACGCTCCATTCCCCTTTTCCTTCTTCTAAGGTCTAATAAATACATCTCCGACGGATGGATCGTACAGTGCTACGAAGCGGCGTCCTAGCTCGGCTAACATCTTGCTATAAACGGTGCCGAGAAAACCGTGATCATCGACAAGGAGCATGCCTTCATGAGGCAAAAAGCTGACGGTCGACGATCCCTGTGTCATGGCATGGAGATAGTGGACTGGATCAACAAGCATAGCAAAGTCTAACCAGCTCACATATTGCTTTACGCTTCTCAATCCTTCTTTAGGCAATACCCGTACAGAGCCAAAGGTCACAATACGAATCATCTTAAGCTCTTCCGGCGTCATGAGGCTACACGCACAATACGTTTCAGCGCCGCCTAAACTGTGAGCATAGTGTACAATAACCCCACCGTTTCCCACGCCTCCCATTTCATCGATGAGCTGACGCCACCCCTCAGCTAGTCTGCTAGCAACGGGAGAAGTAAAACCTACGAGAGTCACGATACCGTTTCGGATATCGCCTGTCCACCCATCCGTAGGTCGGAAAGTATAGTGGACATTCACGCCTCCATGCGATTCCGAAATGGCTTTAGCAGCATTATAAACGCTAACACTGTCGTTCAGCATGCCATTAATGAATGACACCCTGACCTTTTGATTGAACTCACCATTGCCGCACACACCGAATTGCACCGGTTCGAATTGCAGGCCAGCAAACATCTGCAGCGTTGGCCCTACTAACACCTCCGTGACAAACCTGAAGTCATCCATCATATCTTCGAACAAGCCCAAGTCATCGTCTAACAGATCAGTGATAGAACGTCCTAACGAACCTAGTTGCCGAACATAATGAAATACTTTGCTGATCGTTGTTCCCCATAAGTCCGGCATCGTTCCCCAAAAATCGGGTATAGAAAAAAGCCCCTGCGGATCCACAAAAGAGAGAGGGTTGTTACGGACAAAAGCATAGAGGTTAGGACCATCCACGTTGCCGAGAGGATCGGCAGTCAGCCAACGTCCAGCATGCGCATCGTAGTAACGCCTGCCAAAATAGGAAAGCCCTACCTCGTCATCGATCCGCTTACTGCTGAAACGCCAAGGACTTAGCTTGTCGCCACCGATATTGTAGAGTTCCTCCAAACCGAAAGCGCTATAGCGATAGCTCTCCACCACATTCCCGTCTGCAGCAACAAGGCAGACAACGTTGCCACGCCAGTCGTGAATAGGGGCATACACTTTGCCATCCAGTTCCATCGCAACAGCAGCACCAACATCTTCTTTGATGCCAATGCCTAGAAGCCGCAACTCAACAAGATGGCCACGGTAGTCAACAGCTCCTATCTCTTTGTCACCATCGTAGAGATATCGCACCGTTACGGGCAAGCCATCACCCTCGGTGACTGTTTTCGTCATCCTTCTACCAAAGCCATCATAGGTATAAGAACAGCATAAGACTCCTGGGATGACGACCTCCGTCAAGCGATCTAGTGCATCGTAACGGAGTTCTTGCGTTACGCCATCGACTTCTCTAAGGATCACATTGCCATTGCTGTCTTTGGTATGATCTTGTACGCCTTCTATACGACTGCCAAAGGCATCATAAGAATATCGACGGTCGCTAACTCCTTTCTCTTCTACGATACGACCTAACGCGTCATAAGTATACTGAAGCGTATGTCGCCCCTGCATATCCCACGTTCTGGCAACCAACACGTTACCTGCGTCATCGCGTTGGTCAATCTTTTGGCTCCACCACTTAGAGGTAATATCTTTTAGCTGCCCCTGGCGATCCCATGTGAAGGACACGGTTCCTGCGTCGCCTACCTGCGTCACCTTAGTAGGTCTTCCTAAGTCGTCAAAGCGATTATAATCATGCGAATAGAGGCATTGCCCTGTAGCTGACAGACGTTTAATCGCTACTAAACGCGCCGCATCATATTCATATCCGATCCCTGAACCATCTGGGAGGACGATTCTTTCTACTCTGCCTTGTCTGTCGAAAGCTTTCGTTATCTCCAAGCCACCGGCAAGATCTTCATATTCTATACCACCTAATGGGTGATAACGTCTGCTGACTGCTTGTCCATGGCGATGATCTACAACCTCAACAGGTCTGTTAAGGGCATCATAGCGATAAAAATAATCGACGCTGTCATCCGATGCAATAAGCCTTTGCACCCTGCCGAACTCATCATAGGCAAGGTCCATACAGACACCATTAGGCTTTATCATACGTGACAGCTGTCCAAGACCATTGTATTGGTACAATGTCGACGACGCGTTCATTGTCCCAGCATGTCTTACTATACTCTCTAATCTTCCCACAGGCCCATAACTGTAGTTGGTAACTTCGGTGATAATTACCCCACCTTCTACCACTTCTTGGCTCCGTTCGATCAGGTTGCCAGACGCATCATAGCGATTACGTAAGGCGCTACGAGGAGCGCCAAAGGGATCTAACACCTGCACCTCAACACTACGACCAAGAGCATCGTGTGTCGTGATTGCTACGGTGCCATCTTGACTTGTCACAGTCCGCCGCAGCACTCTCTGGCCATTACCGTCAATATGAGCAAAGTCTTCATCGACATGGGCATCTTCGCCATAGCTCCAATTCTCGGGCTGCAGATAGTCGTCAGATACCAAACGGTTGTTCATCCCATCCAGTAGCTGGTAGCCAGTCGCCTTGCCATCTCCACTGCGTTCGATCTGCGCTTGCAGATAGTCGCCATCATTGTATCCAAACCATACTTTAGCATTGATCAAGTTGTCGCGTTGATCATAGTCAAAGTCAACCTGGGCGCTCCCTTCGGACCAATCAATAATCTTAGAAACGAGCCGTCCAGCATTGTCACGCTTAAACAGAATATGCTGACCCATCGGATCGGTTGTAGCTGCGATGTCAAAGACGTCATAGCTGGCTTCGGTACAGTATTCGTCGCCGGCAGAACCCATCAAACTCTTCTGTACAACGCGGGATAGAAAATCGCGCTCAAACGATGTCGTCACTCCATTAGGGGCAATGCTACGACGCAATGAACCGTCCAAGTCGTATTCAAACAGCTCCTCAGTGCCATCGGCATGCTGAATAGAAGTGGGATTGCCATAGACATTATAGTGGATAGAGGTGACAAAGCCATTGGGATCTGTCACTTGAATGACGCGATCACAAACATCATAAACCCGTTCGATAACAGGACGCACGCCGTCATTGTTAGCTGGGTAGACAGTACGAACCTCTCTACCCAACACATCGAATACATGTTCTGTTTCATTGCCATAGATATCGACCGTGGCGATACAGCGGCCCATTGGATCATAACGGTGAGAGCGGTGGAAGGTGCGCTTTTTGCTGTCGGTCACGTCAGTGGCGATCAAACGTCCAGCCAAATCATATGTGGAAGAAACCATTAGTTCTTTGTCCGAATCGCGAGATGAGATGACACGTCCAACCGCATCATAGCGATATTGACGAATGCCATCGCCATCATCGGAAGCGCTGACTACCCTGCCCATATCGTCGTGAGCGACTCGCGTCATCTGGTAGCAAACGCCCTCTCCATCGATAGCTTGTTTTTCAACAACACGTCCTCTGTTGTCATATTGATAGAGATGAGTCTTTTGGATCATCTCATTATCATTTAAGATGTCATAGTACTTCTCATCCACAAGCAAGGGATTTCCGCCCATATAGGCCACACTGACGGAACGTCTCTGTGTTACACCTGAAAGATCGGATGCGTCATCGCTCTGCCCATTGTCGATGATAGTATTCGTGACTTGACCCGCACTATTATACGCATAGAGAAAACGTAGTTGCACACCATGGTCATCTGAAATCCATCGAGCTTTCACTAAATCCGAATCACCCACATAGGCAAAAGAAGTCTCAATATCTTTATCATTGTTCTTTCTGACAACGCGATGCAGCTCGTCATATACGTAATATGTCGCAAAGCTCTCGACGCCAGAGGAAGAGGGGATCCCGCTCTCATTGACAGAGAAAGTACCGGCACCCAAGCCAGTTAAGTTGCCATAAAGCGTCTCTTTAATGACATTGCCATAGCCATCGTACTCAAAGTTGCGACACCAAATCGCTTGGTCCTTGTCATCTAAAAGAACGTTGCTAAGCAAATATCCCTCTGGTGCCCACCAAAAACGCTCAGAACGGCTGATTGCTTCTCCGAAGCCATACTCTTCCTTAGCTGTCACACGACCATCGCAATGACGGTAACATGTAAGCGCCCCTTGGGCATCGGCGACTTCCGTATAGCCAACACCGTAGCTATAACTAGCCAAAGGTAAGGACACCGCGTCATGTCCGATAGGGGCTGCCAAATGAACTACTCTGCCAGCGCCATCGTAAGCAAGCGACACAAAATATCCGTCAGGCTGCTCATAGCGCACTAAATGCCCTTCACTGTCATACTCATAACGGGTGTGACCGCCACTAACTGGACCCATAGAAAGGACGCGGCCACTCTCATCAAAGGTATAGAGGATGCTTAAACCATCACTCCCTTCCACCACCTTCTGCTCTTCACCGCGCCACTTCACCCACGCTAGCGACTCCTTACCGTCACCACTGACCATTTGCGCTTGGATCAACCGCCCTTCTTTATCGTATTCGTAAAAGATGGCGTTACCACTGGCTAATGCCTCACATCTGAGCTTACCGTGGCGATAGTCACGATGTGCTCCCGTCCCCATCGTTAACACGTAAGTATCGCTTGAGACGTCATAAACAACCTGACGCTGGCGCAAATCGCTGACAGCGCCTAACAATCCAAAAGAATAATTAGAAAAACTCTGTGCAGGATCAATGCTCCATACAGATTCCTGACCGGCACTTCTGATATAACGCCAAGCGGTTCCATCCTCTTCGCAAATAACCAGAACGCCATTGTTTTCTACGGTCAGTTTCGTGAAAGCTTCCACAACCTGGGGATCGGCCAGCCGCTTCCTCAATGCACTAGCCACAGTCGGAAGCGGAACAGGTACAACACAACGCCCCGTCACAACTTCTACCAAGTGATGACTGATCGTTTCCGGCTGACCTACCGCTTGACAGACGGTTGTCAGTAATATCATAATTAAAGCGCAAACTTTTACAAATAGTAGACGCATCAATTCCCCTCACTATTAGATCATGCAGCGCAAATGCACTGAATAGAAGAGCTTATACTATTTTGAGTTGTAATGCAATCGAGTTGCTACGTTCACAACAGCAATTCCCGCTGGATCTTATTTAGTTAAAAATAAGAGGGTTAAAATGTGTT
>CAMFKD010000008.1 GCA_945957095.1 uncultured Chlamydiae bacterium | reverse complement strand
ATGGTAGTCGCTGGTGGTGGTGCTTTGATTAAAGGACTGGATAAGGCTTTGATGAAAGAGACCGGTCTTCCTGTCATCATTGCGCCCAATCCACTGCTCGCCGTTTGTTTGGGCACAGGTAAGGCTTTGGAATACCTTGACCGCTTTAAGAAGCGCAAAATGGTGGGTGTCTAGCTCGAATTAAGGAAGGCGACAATGGTGGATTACAAACCCTTCTTGACGAATGTGCCGTTTGATAGTTGGACTTCGAATCAAAAACTCAAAGAGTGGATCCTTGAAGTAGCCAATTTATGCGAGCCTGAGCGCATTCACTTGTGTGATGGTTCGCAAGAAGAATATGATGCGCTCTGTCAACAGATGGTTGAGAGCGGTACTTTTATTCCTCTTAACGCCTCTAAGAGACCTCACAGCTTTCTATCTCGTTCCGATCCCTCGGATGTCGCTCGTGTAGAAGATCGCACTTTTATCTGTTCTGCAAGGCAGGAAGATGCCGGCCCCACAAACAACTGGCAAGACCCTGTCAAGATGCGTAAGAAGCTGACAGGCCTGTTTAGAGGTTGTATGCGTGGGCGTACGCTCTATGCTACCCCTTTCAGCATGGGGCCTTTGGGATCTTATATCGCTCATATTGGGGTGCAGATCACCGATTCTCCCTATGCTGTCTGCAACATGCGCATCATGACTAGAATGGGTAAACAGGTGCTGACTGTTCTTGGCAACGGTTATTTTGTCCCCTGCTTGCACTCTTTGGGTGCTCCGCTAGCTCCCGGTCAACAGGATGTCTCGTGGCCATGCAATAATCAGGACAAGTACATTGTTCATTTTCCTGAGGCGCGCGAAATTTGGAGCTACGGCAGTGGTTATGGCGGCAATGCGTTGTTAGGTAAAAAATGCTTTGCCCTTCGCATCGCTTCTGTCATGGCTCGGGACGAAGGCTGGCTGGCGGAACATATGTTGATTCTTGGGATCACGAATCCGCAAGGGGAAAAGAAGTACATTGCTGCTGCCTTTCCTAGTGCCTGTGGGAAGACGAATCTTGCCATGATGACGCCTACATTACCGGGATGGAAGGTGGAAACTGTCGGCGATGATATCGCTTGGATGAAGTTTGGTCCCGATGGGCGTCTCTATGCCATCAACCCCGAAGCAGGATTTTTTGGCGTCGCTCCAGGCACTTCCATGCAGTCTAATCCCAATGCTATGCTCAGCATACAGCGTAACAGCATCTTCACTAATGTAGCCCTGACTGATGACGGTGATGTGTGGTGGGAAGGGATGACAGATCAGCCCCCTAACCATGCGATCAGTTGGACAGACGTGGACTGGACGCCTCAAAGCAAAGAGAAAGCGGCTCATCCCAACTCGCGCTTCACAGCCCCTGCATCACAATGCCCAGTCATCGACAAGGCATGGGAAGACCCTAAAGGCGTACCCATTTCGGCGATCATCTTTGGAGGACGCCGTTCGACGACCATTCCTTTAGTATGCGAAGCATTGTCGTGGCAACATGGAGTATTTCAGGGTGCTTCAGTCTCTTCTGAGACCACTGCTGCAGCTGCTGGGCAGGTAGGCAAGCTGCGCCATGATCCTTTTGCTATGTTACCCTTCTGTGGTTATCACATGGGAGACTACTTTGGCCATTGGTTGTCAATCGGGGAGCGTGCCGATGCTACCAAGCTCCCGCGGATCTACTATGTCAATTGGTTCCGTAAAGGATCTGACGGCAAATTCTTATGGCCTGGATTCGGTGAAAATAGTCGTGTCTTGAAGTGGATTTTTGAACGAACAGATGGTGCAGAGAATGGTGTGGAGTCGCCTATTGGCATTCTGCCTGCTCCTGGTGCCTTAGATCTTAAAGGTCTACACCTATCTGAAGAGGCTACCACAGCACTCACTGGTATCAATCGCGATGAATGGCGGCAAGAGACAAAAAGCCTGCGCGAGTATTTCGCTATGTTTGGAAAACGGCTCCCCAAAGGAGTCCATGATGAACTCGTTGCTTTGGAGCAACACCTTAGCTCTTAGGATCAAGTTAGTATGTTGCATAGGGAGCCTATTACATCTGAAGCCTGTATCCCTCATTTTCAGCAGGTCAGGCGTCTCACCATCTCCCTGATCGCTAGCGTATCTGCTAATGTCATCCTCTTTGCTTTGCTTATCTACGGCTTTGGAGGCGGCTTCCTCTTATCACGCTGTGAGACTTCGGGGCGTCTATGGTGTACGGATCCTACCTCTCTTACGGACGGGCGTACAATGGGAGAGGCGTTGTATGTGTTAGGGCATATGCTGCCGGAACAGTTGGTTGGCAGAATGAATTCGAAGCATCAGATTGAGGAAGGAATTACGGAAAGGGATCTGGCCCTTGGTTGTCTGATTAGTCTGCATTATTTTGATATTGCAAAGGCACTCCATGGTTCTACACTACCCAAAGCCCACCAACATACATGTTCTGACCGGCAAATTGTTTGTTACCCAGGTCTCAGCGATGCTCAGTTTGCGCAGATTGTCGACTTTCTCAATAGCGAACGCTGGCCGTTGACTTCTGAAGGTCTCTTCTTAGCGTTGCAACGCCCCTCGACAGCGCAAGACCCTACATTAATGGAAGCTTTCTTTCTGACACCGGAGTTTCTGACGTTGCAGCGGCTCTTTACTCGTGCAGAAAGCTCTGTCGATCGGGCTACCATTCTTGAACCATTGCTTGAAGGCACATGGCAGATGTTCCAAAGCTTCTATCAGGCTGCTTTGCAAGTCAACGAGACTTCACCAGCACTACGCCGACGTCTTCTTTTGTCCTATGTCCAGGCAGGCTCTAAAAAGGCAACTTATCTGCTCCTGAAGAGTGATGGCCTTTATGCTTCTCGAAACTTCGACGACCCAACCGTTCTGATGTTGCTCAATAACATGGATAGAGCCACACCAGAAGCAGAAACCTTCGTTGCAGAGCTAGTGCATAGTCCGCGCACCGAACAGGTATTGGAACAGGCTCAGCAGCTATGCTCAAAAGCACTTGTCGCTGCTGTTAAAGAAATAGAAGAAAAGCGGCCGAAGGCACAGCCAGCCAGAGAGAAAATTTACGTTGTTCAAAGAGGCGATTCGCTTTGGAAGATCTCAAAACAGACCAAAGTGTCTATCTCAGAGCTTAAAGCCCACAATCATCTCGATAGCGATCTACTTAGGCCTGGCGCTACCCTTCGTATCCCTTAGGGGATGGGATCGTGGCCGCCAGGGTGCCAGGGGCCGCATTTAAAGATACGGATGATGGCTAAGATCAGTCCTCGAATCACACCATGTTTGCGTAACGCTTCGATAGCATATTCAGAGCAGGTTGGGTAGAAGCGGCAGCTACATCCAATGAAAGGGCTAATGCACCACTGATAAAGACGTATTGGCAAGATGAAAAGCTTTCTCACAATAGATTGAAAACGTCTTTTAGGAGTGTGAGCACCACTTCGATGATGATGAGCCAGATAATGGTCCATTCTAGCAGGCTGGAATGCTGGTGGTTGAGTTCATTGCCCAGCATCTCGAAGAGCTCGTGAACGATATCCAAACGTTGATTAAGGACAGCGACACGGTTTTCAATATCGAGAAAATTAGATACCATGCTGTACAACGGCTCAAGTTCTAGGTTTTCCCAGAAGAACTCAGGAGTATCCAAGACATCCCATTGTAGATTGATGCTGCTGCGCTCCAAGAAGAGTTGCCCCATCTTGCGCCTGATCTCGCGGCGTGATAGGGGAATCTTGCCGCGTTTAGCTAGTGCTTCAGGGATGTGTTTGCACTCGTTATAAGTTGTCTGTACCTGTGTTTCGAAGGCCTCTAGCTTGACTGACTGCGCGATACCATGAGAGATAGCCAGTAGGGAGAGTACGTCGCGGTTTGGGACCACGATCTCATCGGTGAGGATTTGGGCTTTATCGCCGAAGGAAACAGCAAAGTGGTCACGTTCTGTCTTATCCAATGTCCTTTCTTGCACCATCGCCACCATGGCGAGAAAGTGCTGTTCTTCATCTGATGTCAAGCCCCAGCAGACAGCTACACCGAATGGGAAGTAGAAAATATGCGCGGTGTCATGACTACGCTTAATTGCTACGTGGATGACGTCACGATATAACGTAGGGGCATAGTGTTGCCGCAAGATGGTGATGAGGGCTTTGGTGTCGTAGGAAGAAGCCGTACAGTAGGCGACGCATTCCATGGCGTTATCTATATCCAAAAAGTTGCATCATCTTAACACATTATCCCTTTATACCCAAACTTGACTATACCTTCATGGCTTTCCACGCAGTCATGCCCCCAGCTAGGTGGCTCACAGACGCGTAGCCTGCGCGTTGCACGACAGAAGCAGCGATTGAGGAGCGGGTACCGCTTCGACATACCGTCACAATCTGTTTATTGGGTGGGATTTCCGCTAGATTGCTAGGCAGGCGGGACAGCTCGATGTGGTGGGCGCTAGAGATATGTCCTTCGTTCCATTCGGCTGGCGTGCGCACATCGATCAGATAGACATCATCACCCTTCTCTTCCAGCAGTTGTCGCAGTTCTTCCGGCGAGAGGGCTGGTAAGGAAGTCAATGATCCTTCGTCGGCCACAAGTCCATTCCACAGAGCGAAGGTGACAGGCTGGTCATAACCTAACGTACGGATCAGATCCACTATTTTGCCCCTTGTCGTGCCGTCGGGTAGGATGCAGAGGAGGGGGACATCGTCAGGCAGCAGGGCAGCAAGCCAGTTGCCTGTAGCGGGGGTAATGGGCACGTTGATGGCCCCTTTGATATGTCCGCGCCCAAAAGGGATGGGATCGCGGAAGTCCAGTACCCACCCTTGGTTTGTCACGATCTGTCCGATATCGGGATTGGCGCTCAGAGTGTCAGCAGCTACTGTTGTAAGAAGAGGAGCTCCCATTAGGTTAATCCTTTTGTTTCTAGGAAAGGTTTTAGGGATGGCGGGCATCTCGGATTGTTGATTAGCTGTCCAACTGGCCATGTCAGCGGGGAGGAAGGCGCTGTTGGTTTTGCGCTCGGTGCCTAAAGTAGAGGTCGTGGCGGAACCCATTGTTTTGCCACACAGCGAACCAGCGCCGTGGGAAGGGAAGATGCGCAGGGAGTCCGGCAGGTCGGCGATGCGTTGGAAGAGGCTATTATGCAGCTCTTGGAGTAGGACAGGCGTCTTATCATCGCCCAGCAGGTCGGGTCGACCTACTCCTCCGACAAAGAGGAAGTCACCAGTAAAGGCGCATTTAGGTTCTGTCCCTTCATAACATAGCCAGGTGAGATGCTCAGGGGTGTGTCCTGGCGTATGCCTTGCGACCAGACGGATGGTGCCGATCACCACTTCATCGCCATCGTGGATGCGTCGATCTGCGTAGCGTGGCACGTAGGCTGAGCCACCTGCTTCTGAGCAGCAGATGACCGGTGTGCTACCGAATGCATGCTTAAGTTCCAGAGCACCTGAGACAAAATCCGCATGGACATGTGTCTCCAGCACAGCCTTTAGTTTGAGGTTGTGTTTGCTGATGTAGCCGGCGATATCTTTGATGACCCGTGGTGGATCGATCACAATGCATTCTTTACTAGCCTCATCACCGATGAGATAGCTCTGAATGGACAGTTCTGCGTAAGGGAATGTCTGCAAGATCATCGCCGTTCCTCATGCTATGTTAATGCTATCTTCTCTAACTCGGTGATTTACGGCTAGCGAAAGGGTGTATCTTTCCACTTGCTTTGATCCTGCTGGATCGGTAGAATCTAAGCCGTTTTACACACTCTAAGCGAAAGTGGCGGAACTGGTAGACGCGCTACCTTGAGGTGGTAGTGGGAGAAATCTTGTGGGGGTTCGAGTCCCCCCTTTCGCATATGGTCTTTTGGAGAATTCTAACAACTCCACTCTCTCATGTTACAAAATAACGTCTAATGCAAGGCCATTAAGTCGTGTAGTATATGTTCATGGGGTAGTTTTTTCGTGCCCGCGCCCATGTGTGTGCCCTTACCCGGGTCTGAGGTCTGAAACGCAGGTTATTTACAGAAGGAAAGGCACACGGGCGCGGGCGCGAATAGTGACATAGGTGAACATATACGTCTTGTAGACATTTTCCTTCCCGTCGTTAATCGCTATTCGTGGCTACGTTGCCCAAAATAGTTTTGCTCTTCTTTGAGAGCCTGAAATCTTTTGATCAGTATATGCATATTCGTAAAAGGGTCTTCTGTAGGGTCATCATGTTGTTTAGAGACCAATGAGAAAGCATGCTTGCAGCCTACTTCAATCAAATGAATGGTAGCATGAAAGATTTGTACGCCATCTTTGTCATAGCCTTCAAGTTTTGGTAATTTTTTTAATGCTTTCAGCATGTGTTGAGGACTTCCAAAACCCGATTCACGCATTTGGAAATGAAGATAAGGCCATAATTCAAAACAAGGATTAGATACGATTGGAACGAATTTTTTGGATTTACATAGTTCGCTTGCCTCTAGAAAAGCTGAAAGGTCATTGTCTCGATCAAACACACAAAATATCTTGTCGTATTTTACGCCATCTTCTTTAGATTTGCGTTTTGCTGTGCTCACGATACTTTGCATATGTGGACATGAATACGTAGGCTTCTCGCAACCTCACACAGATAGTCGACTTCCGTTTCTCCTTCACAAACGACTAAATCAAGCGGAGAATATAAGGTGTCGGGTTTGCGATAGGAACGTATGGAAATTCTTCTAGTCATGAGAAACGAAATTTTCCTATAAATGGAAGGGCACCATAACGACCTTGTAGATAACCTTTACCAATGGCCTCACCCTTGCGTGGTTTAAAATCTAAAAGGGAATAAAGACGAGACCTCTGTTCTTCATCTTTCTGTATAAACCAAACTTGATCTCTTCTAAATAAATCACTGTCTAGCAAAGAGGTATCATGAGTGGTAAAAATAAGTTGAGCATTCTTTTGGTTGGTTTTTGGACTATGAAATAATTCTATCAAATATCTAACGATATTAGGATGAAGATGAAGATCAAGCTCATCAACAAAAAGCACTAGCCCTTCACGCAGTGCTTTCAGCCATCCTCCAGCTTGAGAAAAAAGCCTTTGCGTTCCATCAGACTCATCTAAGAATAAATCGAAAAATACTTTTTGATCAGAATTAAGCATTTTATGTTGCGTTCTAACAATAACTTTTTTTATTGGAGGGAGCTCTTCTTCAATTAAATGAAAATTTTCGATCCCGATGTCTGCACATTCCATGAATTTGTGAATCCATGATGCTGTTTTAGGATCTTTTAGAAATTGAAAGGTAAGATCAGGATTGAAATAAATTTCTTGTGCAGGGGCATTTTTCAACAAAATGACGAGTTGATCTCTAAACCAAAGAAAAATAGGTTTTAGCTGTTCGCTATTGAATTGAACGGCAGTTGACAGATATAGCGCATTTGCTCGGGTCATCTGCTCCCAAATTTTGTGCTCTCCCTTAAAACTTGGCCCTTGATACCACTCATATGATTTTGAAGATGAATTCCATTTTCTAGTAAACCACGTTTGACGATAGTTTTTAGGATATGCATAAAGCTCTTCACTTATGATCTGATCTTCAGTGAAAGCCACATGATAAGTGAAACGAACATCATTACAGACAAAATCGATGGAAAACTCACTTGGCTTATTTTGAGATTTTGCATTGAGTCGAAATGGTTGTAGGGGGATTTTTTGCTTTTCTTGATAAGCCGTTGAAGATGCCAGAACAAACTGCTGTAAGAAAAAAATTGCTCGGATCAAATTACTTTTTCCGCCCGCATTAGGGCCATAAATGACGGCAGAGCGGACAAGATGCTGATTTTGGGAAAACTCAAATGTGTTTGAATCGCGCAGCTCTGTTCCTTTTCCTGCGGATAGATCCAATACCTCTTCTTTCTCAAAAGATCTAAAGTTTTTGACTGAAAATCGCAATAACAAAGGAGATTCTCCTATGTATTTCTTGTGTTTTCCTCATTTTTGCATATTTTTTGCAAAAAATCAACGAATTTTCATGTTTTATGTGAAAGATAGAGAAAGTCAGCTTGCAATCAGAAAAATGAAAATGCCAAGAATAAACGCCGATTTTTTTAGGAACTGTTGGATCTTCTTTAGCTCCTAATAGTTCCGTGGTTGGGGTGTTCCAAAGACATACTGGAATTTAGCAGGTCCTGGCATGCGTTGTGGTCGTGTTTTGACGGTGACATCAACGGCGTGTTTATTGGTGGTGATGCGAAAGCCATTTTCCGTTCTGTCGATACTCATGATGGGTTCAGCATCATTGATGACTTTGCTTAACTGCGGATCTTCTAGTAAGCCTTGCAACTCAGACATACTCTGGTAAAGAGGGGGTAATAGGGCAAAGCTATTCGTTGTCAACGCCACCATAGCGGCACAAAGAGTCATGATTTTTTTCATGCTTTTCTCCTTAGTTCAGGATAGGTTCGAATTGAATGGTGAGTTCTTTGTCCACCATGAGCAGATGGTTCACCGGAACAGGTTCCCAACGCGCGTTTTCTGTTAGGGGTTCTGAGGCGATGATGATGGCTTCTGGTTTATTTGTCACTGGGAGCACCTTGCAGACATCTCCGATACATTCATATTTAGCGCCGCGCGAGAGATAGAGTGTTTCAGCCGGCACATCAGGCTCGTTGCAATAGCGTGTGGTGATGATGGTATGACCATCGGTGACGGCAAAATTGTAGGAAGACGATTCTTCTGCGTTTGCTTCGCGAGTCCACTGGTTAAGCTGTCTAATCGTGTCGATGAGAGCTTTTTTCATCATCTCGGGCGTACACTGGCTAAGATCTTGAGGCAGCAAGTTGAGAAAGACGGCAAAGGCGTGTTCGGAATCCGTTGTGCCTTGGATGTTGGCATAGAGATCTTCCCGCAAGGTATTGATCAGCTTTCGCTTGATTTTGGCAAAGCTGTCGATTCGGCCATTATGCATCCACATCATGTTGCGGTATTGGAAGGGATGGCAGTTGTATTCGCTGACAGATAAGCCTTTTGAAGCCGCACGTACATGAGCGAAGATAAGGCCTGAGGTCACCTTGTCGGCCAAGCGTCGTAGATTACGGTTGCTCCAGGCTGGAGAGGTGGCGACAAAGACGCCCGGTTCAGTTGAGATATGGGGTGCGTACCAGCCGACGCCAAACCCGTCTCCGTTGAGAGGTTCGCACCGTTCTTTCGATTGGTAGCTTTGGTTGATGAGGGAGTGTTTGGGGTTAACTACTAAATCGGAAAGGATGAGTTCTTTTCCAGCATATACGATAAATCGGCACATAGGGGATCCCTAGGTTGTCGTTTAGCTATCGTCCAATACTTGCTTTAAATAGAGCCATGGTTTTTTGCAACAATGATGTTGGGATAAGTGTTGCCGCAAGCTCTTGTAGGTGGCGTGTATGTGTTAGCTTATTCAGAACAGCGATCTCTTCGCTGCTGAGACAAACAGCCATCGGGGGGGCATGTGTTTGGCAGTATCCTTCGCCTTGGAGGGCATAGGTTGTAGAAAGAGGGTCATGACATGCGGCACAGTAGGATAGGTCTCCGAGCATGCCTTCATGATTGAGGATTTTTAGCAGGAAACTGCATACCCACGTGTCACTGTTGTGGTGTTGTAAAGTAGCTTTTAAAAATATGTGGAGAAGCTGATACAGGTCGGGATCGGGTTTTTCAAGAGGTTGTGATTGCTGAATGGCTTGGGCTAAGTGGCAGCATGCTTCTAGCTGTGGAAAGCTAAGGGTATCGCTGTGATACCGCTCTAATGGCATTACCTCTTTGCATAGATATAACTCACCACGTCCTGAGGTACACAATATCTGTGCTCGTGTTAGTGGAGAGAGCGGTGCATTCATCTTTCGGCGCAGTGAAAGGCCGCCTTTGATCATGAGTTTGATGACGCCCACCTCTTTGGTGAAGAGGGTGGCGATCTGATCATAGTCGCCGTATTTGATGCTGTTGAGGACAATACCCTCAGTGGAAAGATCGAAACGCGTCATGAGTGGTTAGCTACCGTTGGTCTCATGGACAATAGAGGTAATAAGAGAAGACGTCTAGGATGTCCATTGCGTCCATGCTGTCTATTGTCCATACAGCAAAGCCTCTGCGCTAGGCGAAAGTAGAAGAAGATAACAATGCACCGAAAGGGATTCGAACCCCTAACCCCCTGGTTCGAAGCCAGGTGCTCTATCCGGTTGAGCTATCGGTGCCCACAGACCGGGTTACAGAACAGATACCTTAGCACACCAACCGTTTAATGGGAAGATTCTCATCAACAGCTCGACAAGGTGAACATGTACCAATGGACAAAAGAGAGGTATTTGTTCACCACAGAGATCAGTGAGAAGGATTGAGACCTTTGTCGATGACTTAGCCCGTCAAATCATGGAGCTTGAGGTCAATATCGAACGGCCCCATAGTGCTACAGTCTTTAAGGATTTGTGGCTGGAGCTATTCTGGCTCAGCAGCAATTTATGTCGTTATGAGCGAGGCTCTTCTCAATACACACAAAACAGCACAAACGAACTTTGCATACGCAAGGGACTGCCGGTGGCCATTTGTCGAAAAGAGCACCCCCAACTCAACACCTTAGCAATAACCTTGCCCTTAGAAGACTTTAAGCGCATAGCTGATGAGTCTCTTGAGCCTTGGCTTCCAGGTGTCGAAAGGATTGATTCTAGGGCTAGGAGCAGCTCCTAAGCTTTCATCAATTGTACGAACCCATTGTGGTAAGTTCAATGCCTTCTTCTTTTTCTTTAGGGGATTTGAAGAAGCTAGAGAATTCTTGGATGGAGGAGTCGAAGAGGCTAAAGAGCTCTCTGAAAAGATCAGTGCGCGATCCCTCACTAGGTGCTGCTCGATGCTCTTCATCTCTTGTTGTGGGGGGATCTTCATCTCTTGTTGTGGTGGGAGAAGATTCTTCGTAAATTTTCCCAATTTTCACGCGTTCATCAAAATAATAGAGGTGAAACAGGGGGGTATTATCTTTTTTTCCTAGAGCAATACCTAATGGGTAATCGGCGATATATCGAATTACTTTATCTCCATCTGGATCTTTATAGAACGCCAGGTATCGCCTATCTTTTTCTTCTTTGCAGTAACCTTTCATTTGGCCATATTGCCATTTACCAGAGCTCCTCCTTACGATAACTGTTTCTCCTTTGGAAAACTTATTTAGGCCACTAAAAGATAATAGAGGAGCGCGTTGCATGGGCATATCTACTCTCTGGTCTTCAGGGGTTAGGCAGTACCTTTTGTTTGGAAATTGCTGTTCGTAAAGCTTTTTGACGCTATTTATCAATCTTGCGTCCGATAGCCACATTGCAATAAAATAAAGTCGAGAAAGCGGCTGCTGAATGTCTTGGCAATTACTAAGGTTAAAGTGATTAATCCTTTCCTTCACCCAAGCCAAGATTTTGCGATAAATATTTATTGATTCTTGTTTGGTGTGTACATATTTGCGTGATATGTATTGTGTACGTTTGACAGCCGGCACCTGACCCGGATAAACTGTGTTGTCATCTAGTAAAAGCAAATTTATAAATGTATTGTCTTTTCGTGTAACCTGATAATAGGCTGTCAAATCATCAAAATCTCGAACAAACGACGGGAAATCGAGAGCCCCCCCTAATGAAGAAGCCATGTTAGAATCCATTTTTGTACATGTTCACCTAGTCCAGCAGACTCAAAACGAAGATCTTAAGCGCATCTGAAAAGGTGAACAAGGCCGTTTTTTTGTTTTCATGTGTCGTTGAATGTGCTTTGTCAAAGAGTTTG
Source organism: uncultured Chlamydiae bacterium (assembly GCA_945957095.1). GTDB lineage: Bacteria > Chlamydiota > Chlamydiia > Chlamydiales > JAJFMA01 > CAMFKD01. Next base: position 10,535 of record CAMFKD010000008.1, on the reverse strand, counting down.
TCACACCTGTCGCATGAAATCGAGATAAAAAGCAAGAATTTTTTGAGAAGCTACTATCCGACTCTTTCTCATAGGTTGCTGTGAGTCAGTGCTCAGTTTTCTCCGCTAGTCTATTGTAAATAAATCTTTTATAGCTTGTAATTGATGATCTTGTTAGTATGAAGATGAGCGGGGGCAAACGTACCTGTTCACCACTGAGCTACAGAGACCAGTGAGGAGGAATGAGATTAGCGAGAGGGAGTGAAAGGTCTCAATCGAATGTTCTAACACCTCCTCTCTATCTCAATCCTTCTCATAGATCTCGCTGATCTCTGTGGTGAACAAATACGGGCCAACAGAGCCTAGAAGGATTACTGACCTATAACAGATCGAGGTGACCATGACTCGCAGTACAAAGACAGTTGAAGATACTAAAGGATACAATATCACGGTAACTGGCCGTAACGTACAGGTTACCGATGCGATGAAGGATTATGCGATTGAAAAAATCTCTAAAATAGATCGCTTAAGCGAGCGTGTGATTGATGTAGCAGTAACGATGGATATCCAGAAGCTCGACCACAAAGTCGATATCGTGCTGAAAGTGAATAATTGGATTATCAAGAGTTCGGCGTCGACCACGCAGATGTATGCTTCTATCGATGAGGCTGTACATAAGATGGAGCGTCAGCTGTATCGCCACAAGAATCGCATTCAGGACCACCATGCAAAGTCGACGAAAGAAGTGGATATGAATGTCAACGTGATTCGCCGTCCTGAATATGCTGATTTGGATGAGATCAACGACGACATTGAAGCGGAAACACGCCGTCGGCAAGAGAGCGCGATGCGCCCACATCACATTGTAGCAAGTGAAACAAAGCCACTAAAGACATTGAGTTATGATGAGGCCGTGGTAAAAATGGAGCTGTCGGGCGATATCTTTTTGGTTTTCCGTTGTGAAAATGATCAGAAATTGAAAGTCATGTACCGCCGCAACGACGGCCATTATGGCGTCCTAGAACCAGAAGGTTGATTGTTGCAACCTTCCGCTACCAAGCAATTGCACTGTCTTGTGCGGCGGCAGTGGGTCGCTGCCACTCCAGAAGAATGGGTGAGGCAGCGCTTCTTGCATAAACTTGTGAAGCAATTAGGCTTTCCAGTGGGGCATCTTGCGGTGGAGGTTTCTCTACGCAACATGCCCCATCTTGCTCATCAGGTGGCGTTACCACCACAACGTCGAGCAGATATCGTCTGTTATGCAGCGGGGATCCATCCTTCTCATAGCTTGTACCCTCTGTTACTCGTGGAATGCAAGGCGGTGCCATTACACGACCGTGTTATCCGTCAAACTGTCGGCTACAATGCTTATGTACAGGCACGCTACATCGCTCTGGTGAACGAAGAGCATGAGAAATTAGGGTATTGGGATACTGAAGCGGGTGCTTATCGTTTCTTAGAGGCAGTGCCGCCTATAGAGGTATTGTTAGATCAGAAAAATCTGATCGCCTTCCACACTGATGGTCACCGGTGAGGCATCCACGCCTGGCATGTTGAGGCATGAACCGTCATCTAAACGGAATTGCCACCCATGCCATGGACAGGTGACAATACCTTCTTCACATGTTCCTTCCCCTAGCGGTCCTTCCATATGGGGACAGCGATTATCTAGGGCATAGATGTTGTGTCCTTGTCTGAAGAGGGCGATATCTTGTCCTTGCGGACCTTTGACGACGATAGAGCCGTTATCAGCGATGTCTTGTATCTGTGCTAGGAGTATTTTCATGCAATATGTCCTTGTTTGGGTATAAGTCTACCATATGTTAAAATAAACTTAACTCCGGATACAAGAAGGGATCTGTTGACGGGGTGGCTCTATCTGTATGCGAGCCCGAAGTCCATGAATCGGGAAGGGGCACGCACGCGGGCTCGATGGAGGCATAGAACATGTACACAAGAAGAGGTAGGTCATGGGTGCAAAACCAGAGAAGTCTACATTCCAGGTGATGATGGAAAGGATTCATCAGGTCCTTCGCGCAACAGAAGAAAAGCAGATATCCAAAGAGAAACTAGAGCCTGGCGTGAAAGAGCAGGTGGCTGAACTCGAGAAGATGGTTGGAGAGTGGACCGATTTGAGCAATATCTTGCTTAAGCAGCTGGGATATACGCCTGAAGAAGCAACGGCATTGGCAGCGAAGCCAATTCCCCACCTGCCGGAGGAAGACCAGCGGACTTTTCGCTATAGTCACGAGGTATTGCAAGATGCAAGGCGTAAATATACTCAGGCAGCGATGGTGTTGCGTGCAATCAAGAATCGCGGAGAAGTGAATATGCGCACGGGTGAAAAGAAAGTACTGGGTAAGTCAAGACAGAAAAAATTCCGCCGTGTAGGCGGCCGGGGCGATTGGATGCCTATGTAAGATGGAAGAGAGCCTCTTTGAACGCAACATTGAATGTTTTGCTATTACACAGCCGACTATTGCCTATCGCTTACCCTATCATCGTCCTGATGACGTGATTCCATGTCAGACTAGTTGTGGGGAGCCTAATCTCGAAATCAAGGGTGATGGCGGCCACTATTTCTTGCATTCTCCTGCAGGGGCCTTAGCGGAAACTAAGCAATGGTTTGCTGCTCTTGCTTTAGAGAATGTTGAGGTGCTGTATCTCATTGGTGCTGGCATGGGGTATGGTTACGAGGCTGCTAAAGAATGGCTTAAACAAGATCCCAAGCGGCACCTTGTCTTGTTGGAAGATAGTCTTTCCGTTCTCTACTATCTATTGCAAACACCTGTAGGTGCAGCGTTGCTGTCGGATTCTCAAGTCAGTTTACGTTACTCTCAGAACTTAGCCTCGGATCAAGCTCTTTCCGATTGGCTGTGCTGGGATTTTATCGCTAAGCCATTTGCTGTTGCTGCATTGCCTTCCATCTGGAGACATCGGCAAGAGTTAGTTGTAGAACTGAATAATAAACTCATGTACGACCATCACCGTTTCAATGAAGTGGTCGATGAGTATTTGGATCATGGCGTGTCCTATTTTCGTAACTTTTATCGCAACTTGCTACAGTTACCTCGCTCCTATTTCGGCAATGGCTTGTTCGGGTGTTTTAAGCAGGTCCCAGCGATCATCTGTGGTGCTGGCCCTTCTTTAGGTAAGGTGTTGCCATTACTTCAAGAAATGAATGGCCGAGCTCTTGTCTTTGCCGGGGGATCAGCCATCAATGCTCTCAACGCAGCGGGACTACAACCTCACTTTGGCGTTGGTGTCGATCCTAACAGTTACCAATACCAACGTTATGTGACTCAGTCGGCTTATGAAGTGCCATTTTTTTACCGCCTGCGCCTCAATGACCAAGCACTACGCCTTCTCCATGGACCGTGCCTCTATCTCACCGGAGGCGGGGGGTACGACTTGGCAAAGTGGTTTGAAGACGCTTTAGGCATTGAAGGTGAAGATCTGGATGAAGGGCATAATGTTGTTAATTTCTGTACTTCTATTGCGCATGCCATGGGGTGCAATCCCATTCTTTACGTCGGTCTTGACTTAGCCTATACAGGCATGAAGGCTTACGCTTCAGGTATCGTCCATCAAGATGCCGTTGAGGAAAAGCAGATCGTCCAAGATGGCACGATTGACCGTGCCGCGGTAATACGCGAAGATATCTACGGACAGCCTATCTATACGTTGTGGAAGTGGATAGCAGAGGCGGAATGGCTGAGTCATTTCGCTAAGGATCATACGACGACCATTTTTTTGAATGCCACGCAAGGTGGACTGGGCATTGAAGGGGTCGAGAACATTTCTCTAGAAGCCGCAGCGAGCGAATTTTTGCAGGATCAGCGAGACCTTGATGGGATGGTTTGGGCAGCTCTTCAGCGTTCCGAGCTTCCCCTAGATTCTCAAGAGCGTATTCAAACGGCTTGGGACGAGCTTGAGGCTAGTTTGAATCGCTGTGTCGATAGCTTAAGCAGGATGCTCAAAGAACTGCAGCATCTTTGGTCTACGATTACTGCAACATCGGCCGAAGTAGCAGATATCAAAACAGGGATGATGGCTGTGGCAGAGTTGGAGTTAGAGGCTGAGCCTGCCTATCATCACGTTCTCTCCATCTTTAATGAGATGTATATTCGCACTCTCAATCGCGAGTTGCGCCAACTTAAAATAGGTCAGGATCCTATTTGGCAACGTCAGCTAAAGCTGCTAGAACTCGAAACCCGTCGCTACGCCTTTCTCTTGGAAACTGCTAAGGTTCACAAAGAGGTGATGAAAGAAGCTCTAGAGGAGGCAATGCGATGACGCTTGATCCTCTCAAACGCCTTCATGGGGCTTCGCGTCTCTTAGCTGATACGGGCGTGGTCATCAGCGAGGCGACATTTGATCATGGTCTCTATCACGGTGAAGCGCGACGTTACTACCCCAATGGCGCTCTAGCGGTGCTGCAACTATGGCAACACGGACGTTTGCATGGTATGCAAAAATACTTCTACCCCGATAGAGTAGCCAAGAGCTTATTACCTTATGCTGAAGGGCTTCTCGATGGAGAAGTACGTCTTTTTTATAGCGACGGCAAACTACGACGCGTAGCGGAATATCACCAAGGAAAACGCCACGGTCGTGATAGTCTCTGGTATCCGAATGGGCACCTCGAATTAGAAGCATCTTACTGTCAAGGACAACCCATCGGCACACACCAGCATTGGTATCTAAATGGAGTGTTGGCACAGAAAGTCCATTATCACACATCTCCAAGCCACTTTGACATTCATAAATGGAATCAAAAAGGGGTGTTACAGGTCGAAGGCATCTACGACGCTAACGGCGTTTATAGCTACCGTGAGTGGCATGATGACGGGTCTCTACGTGTCCAGCGCGGTGGTTATTGGGATGGGCAGCAGCTCGTTTGGACTGTTTAGGAAGGATGGAGATGGACAGCATGGACTCAATTACCTCATGCTGTCCATTGTTTATTATGATGCCTCGGCTACTTTTCTGCGGCTGAGAGCAAGGCCAAATCCTAGAGCGGTCAACAGCAGCAGATAAGTTGTTGGTTCAGGTACCCTTACCTTGGTGTCAGGGACAGCAATCCATGGGGTGAAATTGGTTGTCCCGAGTCCTGGGTCTGTGCCAAAACCGGTGTTATAAGCGTACACAAAGTGGTTACCAGATTTGCCGTCTTTAGCGTAGAAATCGCCCCACATGGGTGCACGCAGCGAGTCAAAGGCTATACTAACTGCTGTGCCGGTGAGTTCGATTTTGATGCCATAAATGTCAGCGGGCAATCCTGGGTTAGAGTTTCCCATTCCTCCTGGCACGAAGAGTGTGGGATCGGGCACGGATCTGCTAACTCCGTTCACTTTCATATTAAAGATGAGGCTATCGATGTTTTCTGGTGTGATGTTATCGCTTAGCTCAAAGATAGCGTGGCTAAAATCTTTGCTAGGAACTGTTAAGTTGTAAAGGTAGTGAAATGTGGGACCTGACGTAGTGATGTTCCAGGTAACTTTAATCCCTGGGTTGCTGCTCCATGGAGTCGTTCCAGTCATCCCGTTAGTCGAGCTACGGGAGCCTGTGTAGTCCGATGGCGGTACTGGCGTGGAGGCATATACGCCTGCGGTGCACAGTAGCAGTACGCTCGTTATTATGGTTGTAATATTATTTTTTAACATTATATACCTCGCAATCTACTATGTGTTATTATGACTTGTCTTATATAAGATCAATGAAAGTCAATTTTTAGTATATTATTAATCAAGCATATGATCAATATTATTTTTTATAAAAATACTGTTCAAGAGTAATCTTAAAAGCTATTTTAATGATTTAAGTATGTGATTATAAATCAGTTATGAATTGATGGCGTTGCTGATTAAAGATCACTTTACTTTTCTTCTAAAGAAACTAAATCAGCAGATGTTTCTGTGAGGTAGGATCGCTCACGAGAGCGTTGTAGCCGTCTTTGTGTCAGAAGATTACGTTCAAAATCGACGTGAGCATGGCGGCCAACATGCGCCATTTGATCGCTAAAGTTCTCGGCTGCCCCTTGACCTGCTACTATCTGAGCGACTCGGTTAAAGGTATGGATAGCGATGGTGCGGAGCGACTGGCTGGTCACTGATTCGGGTGCTGCCAGGCTGATGGGGGACATCTTGTAGACGCATGCCGGTACTTCTTCGTTATAGAAGACGATGCCGGAGAAATTTAACGTGATATTGAGGTACTTTTCGCAGATTTGGTTGAGCTTAGCCCCGAGCTGCACATCTGTTGTCTTACGCGCTTGGTTGAAGATCAGATGGAAGCTCAGGTCTTGGCAGATATCTTGAAGTGTTTCAGCTGCCCATCCATTCTTCTTCTTAATGACACGGATGAGGTCGTGAACCGTGTGGATGCCGTAATCATTATTGGATTTGATGGAAGCTTTCAGGATCTGTGTCAGCTCTTCATCGTTGCGGAGAACGCGGAAGAAGATACGGTAGATGACATTTTTAAGAAATTCGTAGGCGTTGAGGACAGCAGTAGGTTCTGGTGTTGCGACGACGACACCTGCATGGCACATGGAGAAGAAGTCGACAACGTTTAGTGAACTACCTGCGCCTAAATCGAGAAGTACTAGATCGGCATCCAACCCCTTGATATGGTTGAGCAGCTTCACCCGTTGCTGATGCTTGAGGTTGGCCAACTCTGGAACAAAGCCACTGCTGGTGATTAAAGAGAGGTGATTGACGCCTGTGGGGACTAAATAGTCTGCTAACTGACTGCGCGGAGAATTAAAGTAGTCGCCCAAGCTGCGCGGAGGTTGCCGCAGCCCGAAGATGGTGTGGAGATTTGCAGCGCCAAAGTCGAGGTCGATAAGGATGACTTTGAGGCCATTATTGGCATATTGGACCGCGAGGTTGGAGCTCACCATGGACTTTCCTACCCCGCCTTTGCCTCCGCCAATGCCGATGATGAGGGGTTCTTGCTTTCTGTTGCTTGGTGTTGAGTCTGTTGTCATGGAGCTTAGCCCGAGTTTACGAGTTAGGTTAGGTTGTATGTGTTCATTTTGTTGCGTAACGTTCGCACGCTGATGCCGAGATTCTTAGCTGCTTGTGTGCGGTTGTTGTGCTGGGCTTGCAAGGTTTCAATAATATAGCGTTTCTCTAACTCTTGCAATGTGATGCCGCTTGGTAACTCGTTTGAAGCATTTAGCTCTTTGGAATCCACTGTTTGCAATGCTTCTATATGTAGGTCTTCTGCGGCGATCTCATCGGCCCGGTCCATGACGACAGCTCGCTCGATGATGTTAGCGAGTTCCCGAACATTTCCTGGCCAACGATAGGATTTCAGCTTGTTCTTGGCACTTTCCGCTAGCTTCTTCGCTTTCTTATGGTTATCGTTGCATAACCTTTCCAGAAAGTGCTGAGCGAGGGGAATGATGTCTTCGGCGCGTTCGCGCAGCGGCGGTAAATGGATGGGAACCACGTTGAGGCGATAGTATAGATCTTCTCTCAACACTTTTTCTTTGACGGCTTCCTGCAGGTTGCGGTTTGAAGTGGCGATTACCCTTACATTCACCTTAACCGGCTTTGAGCCTCCGACACGTTCAAATTCCTGCTCTTGAATAGCTCTCAGCAGCTTCGCTTGCAGTCCGATTGGAACTTCGGTGATTTCATCTAGCAGCAGCGTACCCTCATGAGCCAGCTCAAAACGACCGCAGCGTTTGCTTACGGCTCCGGTAAAAGCACCCTTTTCGTGACCGAAGAATTCTGATTCTAACAGAGCTTCAGGGATAGCTGCACAATTGACGCGGATGAAGGGTTTGTTAGCCCGGGGCGAATGGAAATGGATGGTGTGGGCGATGACTTCTTTACCCGTACCTGACTCGCCAGTAATCATGACATTGGCGCTGCTGGTGGCGATGCGTTCGACGTCTTGGACCACCTGACACATGATTGTGCTATGGGCGACTAGAGCTTTGGAGGAATTACCCTCACCAGAAACCTCTTGCCTCAGATATTTGTTTTCTTCTAGCAATGCCGCGTGCTCTTTCGCTTTTTCTACTACTGCCTCGATGGTGTCGGGGGAGAAAGGCTTGATCAAGTAGTTGAAAGCGCCAAGGCGCATGGCTTCGACGGCATTGTCGATGCTGCCAAAGGCTGTGATGACCACGACAACGGTACCAGGAGACACCTCTTTGATCTTTTTGAGGACATCTAATCCGGTGATATCGGGCATCTTCATATCGGTGAAGACCATGTCAAAAGCGTTGTCCTTCGCTAGCGACACTGCTGTCTTACCATTTTCTGCTACCGTCACATCCAGGCCTTTGCGCGTCAATGTCTCTTTAAGAAAAGTGCGCACCAGCAATTCATCGTCCACAATGAGTACTTTTTCTATTGGCATAAGGTTTGTTGTCCCCTTAAGACATCTTCAGTGGTAGTTTAATAGTAAATGTTGTTCCTTTTCCCTCTGTTGAGCTCACCTCGATAGTGCCAGCATGGGCTTGGACAACTTTATACACTTCTGATAGCCCAAAACCATTGCCATGCGGTTTAGTCGTGAAGAAAGGGGAAAAAATGCGGTGAAGATGTTCAGCAGCAATCCCAATACCGGTGTCACTGACGGTGATGATGGCCTCATGATCCGGCTGTTCGAGCGTTAAAGCAACGGTGCCTCCGTTTGGCATGGCTTCGATGGCATTGACAATCAAGTTGAGCAATGCCCCTTGGATGAGCTGGGCGTCGACAGCGACGATACATGATGTCTTGTTGCTGCGGATGGTGACAGCAGCGCTTTTGCCAAGTTTTTCATCGATAATCACTCGTTCGCGCACTTCTTCTAATAATTTTTTTAAATCAATGGGGGTAAAGGTCGTTTTGACAGGTCGAGCATAATTTAATACATTGGTTACCAAACGATTAAGCGTGTCTGTGCCATCGATGATATAGCTTGCCATCTGCTGCAATTCAGGCTGTTTTTCTAGGTCGCGGCGCAACAAAGATGCAAACCCCTTGATCCCTCCCAAGGGATTGCGGATTTCATGCGCCACCATGGCGGCCATCTCGCCCAATTCTTTCAAGCGTTCATTGCGCTCTGCCAGTAGCTTAAGACGACGCATTTCCGTGACATCTCGAACGAGGATGATCAGGCCTTCCGTATAATCCAAAGTGGGGTCTAGGTGACTGGGGACAGCAATCCCTTCTTTCTTATCCATATAGCGTGTATCGACTTCGAGGTCCCGAGGATCGCCGGAGGTGGCATCCCATGTTGCAACGGAGAAGGGAGGGGCGTTCTTCTTTTCGAGGGCTTCGGTAATGGAAAAGCCGAAAACAGCGTCGGGAAAGCAATCGGTAAAAGGCTGAAACAGAGTTTCGACTGCTGGGCGTTTCAAAATAGCTTCCGCTCTTTTGTTATAGGTCGTGACAATACCTGCCTTATTGATGAAAAGAAGGCCTTGCGACATGTTACTTAGGATATTGCGGAGGTAAGACGAGGTCGTGTCGAGCTCGCGTACTTTTTGGCTTAGGCGGCGATTGGCTTGCTCTAGCTCGAGGTTGACGGCCTCGAAGTCTTGCTTAAGCTGAGCATGTGCCGCTTCCAAACGTTGCGTTTCTTCGGAAAAGAGTTTAAAAGCTCTAGAAAGCGCCTCGATCTTATCACTGGCGCTTTCACTTGTGAGCGCCTCTTGGGCTGCTTGTTGTAGATCCGACAATTTCGCCTTGGTCATGCCACGATCCTCGTATTTGTTCACCACAGATCATTTCTTCTCGCTAATCTCATTCTTCCTCACTGGTCTCTGTGGCTTAGCGGTGGACACGTACCGATCCTCTTCTTCGCGACCATATCTGATACAAGCTCTTAAAGTAAAATCTTTTCCCGTTGAAAAAAAAGGGGGCAGCTGTGATAATCGCCCATGTTGTGATAAATGGAATCGTTCTTTTGTCAAGAAGTTAGGAGAGACAATGGTTCGCTATACTGGTCCTCGCAATCGGATTGCTAGGCGTTTTGGTGTCAATATTTTCGGCCGTACCCGCAATCCTCTAGCCCATAAACCAAACCCTCCGGGGGTGCATGGTGCTCGCCGCCGTAAGAAGTCCGACTACGGCGTTCAGCTAGAAGAGAAGCAGAAGTTGAAAGCTCTCTATGGGATGCTGACGGAAAAGCAACTGATCAACACTTATAGAAAGGCGTTGCAACGCAAGGGTAATACGGCTCACTTGCTCGTCTCCTTGCTAGAGCGTAGGCTCGATACCGTTGTGTATCGCCTTAAGTTGGCTCCTACGCCCTTTGCGGCCCAGCAACTTATCTCTCACGGCCACATTGCTGTGAATGGTAAAAAGGTAGACCGCAGGTCTTTCCTTGTTGAACAGGGGATGACGGTGTCGGTAAGGGAAAAATCACGCAACATGAAGTTGGTCGCAGAATCGATCGAAAGCCCGATGCGTACTGTGCCTGACTACCTGAAGCTGGACAAGGATACTTTCAGCGGTCAGCTGATTGCAGAGCCTCTTCAAGAGCAAATTCCTTGGCCTATAGAGCTTAAGGTTGCTGATATCTGCGACTTCTTGGCACACACCACC
>CAMFKD010000007.1 GCA_945957095.1 uncultured Chlamydiae bacterium | reverse complement strand
CAACTCCACTCGACTAGTCGTCGGCAGCGTCAGATGTGTATAAGAGACAGGGCCACCAGGGCAGCAGCACCAATCCGGCGGCCAGTATGACATAGGCGATGGTGTCGCGCTGGACATTCCGGGCTAGACTGTAGGCCTTCTCGATTGCTCCTTTTGCCTGTGATCCGAAATCCGAGGATTTATTTTCCTGAGAGCTCTTGGATTCTTCGTGTGCTTCCGCGTTCTTTCCTTTTGCATCATTGTCATCGTGGGTTTTCTTAGCCATTGCAGGCCTCCTTCGTTAGGGATCTATCGCTTCACCTTGATTATACAAATCTCTTTACAAATTAGGGAAGATTTTTGGTGACAAACTTTAGGGGGACGATATAATTTGCGCCTTTCTTTAATTGAGGTGTTGCATGGCAAAGGCGACGGTAGGGCGTGGTCAGTGGGGAAGGGCTTGGTATGTGAATGCTAAGACTGTCATTGGTATTCTACTGCTTCTAACAGTAATTCCCCTCATGGTGTTCTATTTCTACGCAGCGGCTTTTGGTTATGGAGGGTCGCTTCTCGAGATGGCTCATGGCGTTGTTGATGGAACGGCATGGTACCAGCTTCCCTCTTTCTCTTGGGAAGCTTTGCAGGTCTTGGTGGTCTGGCTTGTTTTTCAGCTTTTTCTCGCGGTTATTCCGGATTATCTCCACAGATTATTAGGGTGGTATCAGGGAGGCTGGCTATTGGGGGCGATGACTCCTGCAGGTAATAGATTGTGGTATAATATCAATGGCCTACAAGCTTGGGTGATCTCGCATCTTTTCTTTATCATTGCTGCTGTTTGGCTCGGGTGGTTTTCCCCCACCGTCATCTTTGATCATTGGGGTGGGTTGCTGTTATGGGCTAACTGTTTGGCGTTTTCGTTGGCTGTTTTTGCTTATGTCAAAGCTTATCTTTTTCCTAGTCATCCGGAGGATCGCAAATTTAGCGGTAGTTGGCTTTATGATTTCTATATGGGAGTGGAGCTAAATCCTAGGGTAGGGCCTATTGATTTGAAGCTGTTCTTTAATGGACGCCCTGGGATTGTTGCTTGGACGTTGATCAACTTGTCTTTTGCTGCCGAGCAGTACCATCTCTATGGCTATGTGACGAATTCTATGTTGTTGGTTAATCTGCTGCAGGGGCTTTACGTCCTGTATTTCTTCTATAAAGAGTCGTGGTACCTCAATACCATTGATATTCATCACGATCACTTTGGGTGTTACTTTGCTTTTGGCGACTGTGTTTGGTTGCCATTTATGTATACGTTACAGGGACTATATCTCGTGTTTCATCCAGTCGATTTATCGGCTGGTTATGCTCTCTTTGTGCTACTGCTAGGATTACTGGGTTTTGCCATCTTCATGAATGCCAATAATCAAAAAGATGGCTTTCGACGTACTGATGGGAGCAAAGAGATTTGGGGTAAAAAACCGGCATGCATTGCAGCAGAATATTCAACTCAAGATGGTCAGACTCGGCAAAGCAAGTTGTTAACATCGGGTTGGTGGGGAATTGGGCGGCACATGAACTATACTGGCGATCTAATCCTTTCGCTAAGCTATAGCTTGGCTTGTGGCTTTGATCACCTTTTTCCCTATTTTTATTTCATCTTCATTTCCATTTTGCTAGTACATCGCTGTCTCCGCGATGAACACCGCTGCTACAGTAAGTATGGAGTGGCTTGGGAGGAGTATTGCGCTAAGGTGCCGTATCGTCTCATCCCCGGGGTATTCTAAAATTTCTACCAAGGAGAACACAGAGAGGGAAATGGAAAAAACTAACCACAATATTTTTCTCTGTGTTCTCGGTGTACTCTGTGGTAATAACTTCCTAAAAGTTAGTGGTTAATGTTTAGCGAGAATGCCTGACTCATGTCTTCTTCCCTTTGTGTCTTTGTGCCTTTGTGTTTCAATTAGTGCTACTTATCTCAGACCTTCTCACCGATCTCAGTGGTGAATATGCAACAACGCCGCTTCCGTTCAAAGATTGAATGCGCTAGTATCCCCGTTTTTAGACACTTTCTGATAGTTTGGTGCTAGAGTGGCTCAAAGGATACTTCGTTATATTAATTACATCTTAGCGTCTACCTTGTTGTTGCTGGTGCTCTTTGTTATCGTGATGATTGTTAAGGGACATAGGCACGTGGAGGCAGCCCCCTCTCTGGCGGCAATAGAGAAAGCTCCAGCTGTGATCAAAAATAGCTTTGAGCAGTCTGCCAATGCCTACGATGATATCAGCAATCCGGTGCTTAGCACCTCCATTGTGAGTCCGACCTTAGAGTTGCCTGATCTGCGTCCTTTTTTGAACTACTATGGCACTAATGACAGGCCTGATATAGCAGCTAACGCAACGTTGATCTACTTCTCTTTGAAAGGCAGTGATCAGGTAGTTGGAGTAGTCCCTGGGGAACGTCTCTATCTCAAATATGATGCAAGCAAACGTCCAGGTACCTATATCTTTAGTCCCGACAACCAGCCTACTAATCTGTGGATTGTAGCGGACAAGGAGGAGGGTAAATCGGCTGTTCGTGTTGTGATGACGGATGACAGCGGCAAAGAAGTCACGGAGCCTGCGATCCGCGCTAATTTTTCTCTGACAGCTAAAGATTTTGCACGTCCTGGAGGGGCTTGGGAGATTGGGAAGTGGAAGGTTGACGGCACGCTTCTTGCGCGTCAGCGGGCGCGTTGGTTTGGTCAAGATCAGTTTCTCAATCAGCATGGGGGCGATGAGTTTGCTGAGCAGCGCGATCGCGAGCGTATTGAATTTGGCGAAGGCAACGATCGTTATGTCGTTTATGTTAAGGCAGGCGATTGCTTAGTCTGGGATGGCCAGCGTTGGCAGAAGGCGCATCCTGGCGAAGCCTCTAGGCCTTATCCTTTGATGTGTGTTCATAAAGTCGATGATCGCTTAATGCGCCTTGATCTATGGGATGTGGGAGGACAAGGGCATGTGTCCTTAAACCTGATCAAATCTAAAGAAGCGTGGGCTCCTAAGACGTATGAATTGGACTTTAAGTTTGTGTCTGCGCGCACCCTATCTCAGTATGTCTTTGAGGTGAAGAAAGAACGCATGGTGTTACGTCCTTGGGATTGGTTGCTGTTGACAGACAAGGGATGGAAGCCGTTGGTTTCTGTTGAAGACATCGATGCTTATGTCGACAGAAAGACACCAGGAGTGCTTTTTGTCTTTCAAGGGCCTATCCAAGCGGATGAAAAGCAGGTGTTGAGAGGGACGTTTTACAGCCCTTCACGCACAGAGATCTATGACCTTGATTTCCCAATGGATCAGACATCTCCCATCTTAGGGACGCCACGTAATGAGGAGAAGGCATCTCAGCCTAACCAAGAAGAGCAAGCTACCCCACCCAATAGCAATGAAGAACAAAGTTCTTTCCCGCAGGAGTCGTCGCAAGGGCAGTTTGAGCAGGGGCAAGAAAATAACCAGCCCTATAGCTTTGCGCCGCCGTTAGTGCCGACTAAGGAGCAACCTAACCCCCATGAGCCCTCTACTTGGGTAAGACCTGAGGCAAAAACGTTGAAAATGAACGAAGAAGTGCACCCTCACACCGATAATCCTGATGAAGCACCTCTAGTTCCTTGGAAGCGGCCAACAGAAGAGCAACAGCAAGATCAAGATGGACAAGAGCCTCAACAGCAGCTACCAGAGTCTTCTGATCAGGATCAAAGTAGTGCTACGTTGCCCGTGACTAATCGTGGCGATCATGCTATTGTAGAAACTCGCAAAGTGCGTAAGGCAGCAAGGCAGCCGGGCAGGCTTAAGAAAGATATCAAATTTTTGCTGCAAGATATTTCAGAATAAACTAAGCATGACGAATTTAAACCATCAATGTAGTGTGCTGAGACCGGTGCGATGAGGCAAAAGCTTTTCCACATCTTCACAATCTGCTGTTGTTTTACCGCAACACTACAGGGGCAGACTATTGCAGAAAAGAAGGCTGGCCTTACAGGGGGCGGCGGAGAGTTTGACCGGCAGACGCAGGGATTATTGCAGACTGTAAACAGCGACCTCGTCGACAAGGAAAATGAACTGCGCGCGCTCTTTCATCAAGCGCAGGATCTCTATGCCAAAGGGGCGCCTCCAGATGACTTTAGGAAGCTGTTGGCGAAGATCAACGCCGTCCGTGCTGAGATTAATACCACATCGGAAACATGGCGTGATACCATCACTCGGCGGCAGACCGGTGAAGGTTATGCCTTGTGGAATCAACCACAGACCACTGTTGAACAGTTAATCATCGATTTTGGCTCTCAAGAGTATGTCTACATCATTCCACCAGACTTAGGGCAGATCAAGATTGGGGTGGCATCCACTATTCCCGTGCCAAGGGCATTGTGGAGCGAGATGTTGGAACTGGTGTTGGCGCAGGCTGGCGTAGGAGTGCGGCAGCTTAATCCCTATTTGCGTGTCATCTATCCCTTAAGGCAAAATCAGTCTGGATTGCAGCTCATCACAAACAATCCTGCTGATTTGGAATACCTCCCTGCCAATGCGCGTGTGGGCTTTTTCATCTCGCCCGATCCCTCTGAGGTACGCCGCGTCGGATTCTTCTTAGAGCGCTTTATCAACCCCAATACGACGACGATGCAGATGGTGGGTCGAGACATGCTCATCGTCAGCACAGTGGCAGAGATCAAAGAGCTGCTCAAGCTCTATGAATTTGTCAGCAAGACGAGAGGGGTGATGGAATATCGGCTGGTGCCGCTGGTGAAGGTGGACACTGAAGAGATGGCCAAGGTGTTACAGGCCATGTTTGAGCAGTTTTCTCAAGAAGAGGCTGTCTATCAGACCGCAGATAAGAAGGGTGGCGGAGGCACAGCGCAAGCGCCCAAAGTGGAAGGCCATGGCTTAAAGGTAATTCCCCTTAAAGATGTTGCTAGAGCTGTCTTTTTGGTTGGCACTCGCGAAGAAATAGAGAGAGCGGAGTCCATTATCCAGGAAGTGGAATCGCAGGTAGGGTCAGCGCGTGAAAAGGTTGTATATACCTATCATGTCAAGCACTCTGATCCAGAAGAGTTGGCTGAGGTGCTGGCGAAGATCTACGAGCTTTTGGTGACAGAAGGTATTGGCCGTGAGCAACAGCAGCAGCAGGTGACAGAAATTACCAAAGGGCCTAATGGCGAGCAGACGAAGGTCATCACTGGGCCTGCCGCCGCCGCCGCTCCGCCGCAGACGCCACCGCAGATCAATATCATCTCCAATCAGCAGCGTCAGATTCCTGGCATGTACCACAACCCATTCCCAACGGTTGTCGACGATACGCCAGGTTTCTACCAAAATGGACAGGTGACCATTAACCCAACGCCGATTGCCTCGCAGCCATTTGTGTTTAAGGAACCCAACCTCAACCGCAATAACTTCTTGGTCGATCCACGCAGCTCCACGATTGTCATGGTGTTGGATCCTTGGCTGCTGCCGCGTATGAAAGCTCTAATCAGACGTATTGACCAGCCACCTGCTATGGTACAGCTCGACGTCTTGCTAGTCGAATATCGCGATAAGCACACCAACAACTACGGCTTGAACTTGCTGTCGATTGGTGGCTTAGCATCGCAACAGCGCCGTACCGCCTTCCGCTTTGATGACATAGGACAGATCACTGGATCGCCCCTATCCTTAGTCCCCACCTTAGCCGAAGGGGTGACTGAGATATTGGTCTCGCGTCCTCATACGAATTCCAACCCTGCTTTTGACGTCATCTACCGCTTTTTGATGACGCAAGAAGATGCCAGCGTCAACGCCAACCCTTCCGTTGTGACGATTAACCGAGAAGAATGCTCTATCCAGATCAAGCAGGAAATTTCTATCAGTACCGGTATTGTTGAGGTCGTTGGCACCAACCAAAACGTAGGCCCTAAGGATGCCTTTACCCGTGCCCAGTATGGTACAGATATCCGCATTACCCCTACTATCCATACGAAAGGGGATGACCCTGAAGAGTTATGGGATGATTCTCCCGACTATGTGACATTGAAAAGCAGCGTCTTGTTTGACGACGTACTTCCTAGCGTTGACCCAACACGGCCTGACATTTTGAGACGCTTAGTCGAGAACATCGTGCGTGTTGCCGATGGCCAGACGGTGATATTAGGTGGATTGAAGCGACAAGATATCGATGATAGCAAGCAGATGATTCCCTTTATCGGCGAAGTGCCATACTTAGGCAAGGCTTTCTCTAAAACGGAGATGTCTGACAGTACGACAGAGATGTTCATTTTCATTACACCGACGATTATCTACGACCAATGTGCTGGGGTGGAGAAGGTGAAGCGAGACCAATTCTTCCGTCGCCCTGGCGATATTCCGCATTTCCTCTGTGCGTTGGATGAAGCGCGTCACCTCGAACAGGAACGCTGTTACGCTTTAGGCATGGAAATGATTTTTGGTCGGGAAAGGAATGAATGTGTAGAGTGGGGAGATGACGCCTGCGAGCATCCACGATCACGCGGATACCAGGGCAAAGGCAACCGACATTGCCCTGTCTACTTGGATGCTCGATCTAATGGTAAGGCTAACGTCAACTCCTGTATCTGGTAAGGTAAATGCATGTCAGAGCCTACCCACGGTTCCACTAAACCTGGTGACTCAGAGCCACGCAATATTGGCGAGGAGTTGATTCGTCACGGCATTATCGGCGGTGACGATGTCAACACGGCATTGGCTAAGCAGTTCGGTATGCCTGTCGTGTCGCAGATAACTTCTTTTAACCTCTCTAAGGAAACATACGACAAGGTGCCTTACTCCTTTGTGAAGCGCCACGTTGTCATTCCCTTCGATATGGAAGAAGGACGTGTTGTCGTCGCTGTCGCCGATCCCCTTAACCTTGATCCCATCCAAGACCTACGCTACATGCTCGACATGGATATCAAAGCTGTCTATTCGCCAAGAGACACTATTTTGTCGGCCATCAACGAGTGTTACAATACCGAGACGGGTGCTGCCAGCAAATTGATTGCTGAGATCGCGGAGAAGAAGCCATCTGAAGGGGGAGAGGAAGAAGAGGTGGAGGTCTATGACCTCTTGGATGACCGTCGCGACCAGCCGCCTGTCGTCAAGCTCCTCAACCTTATCTTGACCGAGGCGATTCAGCAACGTGCTTCCGACATCCACTTTGAGCCTTATGAGGGTGGTCTACGTGTTCGTTATCGCATTGACGGTGTCTTGCAGACTCGCCATGCACCCGCTCCGGAATACCAAGGCCCTTTGATGACACGTATTAAGGTGATGTCACGCATGGACATCGCCGAGCGACGCCTGCCGCAAGACGGTCGCATCAAGCTTAGGATGGGCCGCCGTGAGATCGACTTCCGTGTGAGTACCGTACCTGTGGCTGGTGGTGAACGCATCGTCTTGCGTATCTTGGATAAGGGTAACGTCATGCTTGGTTTGACGCGTATGGGGATGCTGGCCCATGATTTCAATGAGTTTCGCCGTCTCATCAAGATGCCCGAAGGCATTGTCCTCGTCACGGGTCCTACAGGAAGCGGTAAGACTACGACATTATACAGCGCTGTCAGCGACTTGTATAACGACGAAATTAATATTATGACCATTGAAGACCCCGTTGAATATAATCTGAAAGGTATTGCACAGATTGGCGTGCAGCATAAAATCAACCTCGACTTCGCAAGGGGGCTGAGGCACATCTTGCGTCAAGACCCTGACGTTGTCATGGTGGGTGAGATCCGCGACTTTGAGACAGCGGAAATAGCCATTCAGGCTGCATTGACAGGTCACTTGGTTTTAAGCACTCTACACACCAATGATGCGCCTTCGGCTATTACGCGTTTGGTGGACATGGGCATCGAACCTTACCTTCTCTCGAGTAGCATCATCGGTGTGTTGGCTCAACGTTTAGTACGTCGTATCTGTACGCAATGTCGGCGCACTGTCGAGGCTTCAGCGGATGAGTTAACAAGCATTGGGCTAGCCCAAGCGGACCTTCCCGATCATTGCGTTTACAGCGGTGAAGGGTGCGAAGAGTGCTTTGGTACCGGATACAAAGGAAGACATGGTGTCTATGAACTGATGACCGTTAACAACGATATACGCAGGCAGATTGTCAAAAGCCCTGACAGCTTGTTGTTACGTCAGCTGGCTCTAGAATCTGGGATGACAAGCTTGCGGCATCATGGTGCTGAACTTGTCAAGCAAGGTGTCACCACTATTGCTGAAGTGATGCGCGTCACCCGTACGGTAGAGGCGGAGGGATAAGATGGCTATCTACCGCTATCAAGCTCTTGATGGCAAAGGTATCAGACGCAATGGTGTCATCGAATCCTTAAATGCTGACGAAGCCAAAGAACGCCTGCGTGGACAAGGGTTGATGGTAGTGCAGCTCAGCGAGAAAAAAGGCTTAGCTTCACGCGAGAACTTGCGCGGCGATGATCTTATCTCCTTTACATTGCAGCTGTCGCAACTTCTCAACGCTGGCCTACCATTGTACGAGAGCTTGCTAGCGATGGAGGCGCAGTATCGTGGCGAAGCGACGCACCGTATTGTGATGAGTTTAGGTAATCAAATTAAGGCGGGTACACCCCTATCAGCTGCTATGGCGACTTATCCCCATACCTTCGACCGCCTTTACTGTGCCATGGTGTCTGCTGGAGAAGCGGTTGGAGCTCTCGGTGGCGTGTTGGAGCGCCTAGGCGTCTTGTTGGAAAAGCAGCAAGCGCTGCGCAATCAAATTGTCAATGCCATGATTTATCCTGGTATTCTGTCCGTCTTTTGCCTACTCATCATTGGCATGCTGTTAGGCTTTGTCGTTCCTAGCATCGAAGGCATCTTTCAAGGGCAACAACTCAACTCTTTCACCAAATTCATCGTTGAGGCTAGCCACTTTGCGAGAGGATACTGGATGTTCTATATCCCCTTGACGATAGGGATCATTATCTTTACTGTCATGCGGCTGCGCTCGGAAAAAGGCAAGATTTGGCTGCAGCGACTTGTCATCCGCCTGCCCTACTTTAAGAAGCTCGTGACACAGGCCGCCGTAGCGCGCTTTAGCCGCACAATGGGGACATTGTTGGATGGTGGTTTGCCGATGATCGACTCTCTGCGTATCGCTCGTTCAACCGTTGGCAACGTTGTCATTGAAAATGTCATTACCAAAGCTGAAGAGGCTATCGTCTCTGGCAGTACATTAGCGAAGGAGCTGTCGCGCTCTGACCTCATCCCTTCTATGGCATCGCGAATGCTGCTTGTTGGGGAAGAAGCAGGCACGACTGTTACCATGCTTAACCGCATTGCAGAGATGTACGAAGGGGAGCTGGAGCAGTCGCTTCAGAGGCTCCTTACCTTTGCACAACCCATGATTTTGATTGTCATGGGTGGTATTATCGGCACCGTGATGGTCGCTATTTTGCTGCCTATCGCCAACGTGGCGAAGCTTGGACACCAGTGAGTATATGTTTAGGAGGTTACGATGAGAAATGTTTGGCAGGCGACCCGTCGCCATATTACCCTAATCGAAATCATGATCGTGATGACCCTTATCGCGATGATCTTAGGTGTGGTTGCCTATAACTACCAAGGTGCTTTGGAAGAAGGCAGAGCTTTCGAAACCAAAGCTGGCATCGAGAAGATACGTACGATTTTGACGCTTAAAGTAGCGCAAGATCCGTCCGCTATCGATGATATGTCTAACAAATGGCCTGATTACGTTAGACAATCACCTCTCGTTCAAAATCCAGACAAAATGATTAAAGATGGCTGGGGAGTGCCTTATAAAGTGTCTGTAGAGACGCAGGATGGCAACCCCGTCATCACTGTGAAGTCCGACAACTTAGACGCCTATGAAGGGCGGAATAAGTGAGCCGACGTCTCCACTTCACTCTGATCGAGATGCTTATCGTCATCGCGATCTTAGCGGTGGTGATGGGTGTCGTCAGCCTCAATATTGGCACAGCAGTGCGCACAGAGCGTTTTCGCTCTGGTGTCGCTCTGCTGGTTGAACGGATGCGTTTGGCACAGGATATCATGCTCATTTTACGCACTAGCGTGCGTGTTAAGTTGGAGCAGAAGGATGATGGCTTACACTGCACCTTGGTGACCGAAGGAGCTTTAACACCAGCTTTGGCGCGGGCAGCTGCTGAGACAGCGGTGATCAAATCTATCCGTGCCTTTGTCTATACTGATGCGGATGGAAGCAGCTCTAGCGATAGCGTAACGCTGGAATTTCTCTCCGGAGGTAGCCGCATGAGTCGGGGCAAGTTGGTGTTAGCATCAGGGACATTAGGGGACGAGAATACGCTGACGGAAGAGATTGTATTACCGGGCTTTCCAGCGACGCTTAAGGTAGGTGAGGCGGCTGCAGAAGTACCTAGTGCGGATGAACTCAATAGCCTGTATCCACCTGAAGTACTGCTTGAAGAGCAAAAGCGTAATGAACAGAAAAAGTAGCGTCGTTAGGCACTTCCTTCTTCTTGAGGTGATGATTGCTTTTGCTTTAGTGGCATTGTGCGTTATCCCGATGCTTCGGCCTCATCTCTATATGCTGACACAAGAGCAAGATTTTTTACGTGAGGTGGAACTAGATCGTGTTGTAGGTGTTTTGTATTGCGAATTGCTTGTGGAAGGCTTCTATCGCTCCACTATCCCTTGGAGATCTATTGAAGAGGAAGAGACTGTCGTCATCGACGATGACAGGGTTAGAGCTTTAGGTTACAAGGGCTTCTATACCTTTGCCATCGAAAAGGAAAAAGGGAAAATCAGCGAAGGTGTTTATTCCCTATTTCTAATCTCCATCACATATACCCTTACCCCAAGCGGTGGTGGGGCCCCTTTAGTTTATACCTACGAACTCTTTGTTCAGAGAGCGGAACAGGTGACAGAGAAAGGTGGTACAACCAATGGTTAAGCGGTACGTTACGTTGGTCGAAGTCTTGATCGCTATGGCTCTCGTATCGGTTCTGATGACGGTGTTGATGGGGTATTATGCTGAGTTGGAATTTCTTCATGCGCAAACTGATCGTGCGCGTGAAGAAGGGTTTCAGATGCGTTACCTCCAAACACGCCTCTCCTATGTGCTGCCGCGTATCGTTTCGGTTACCCCCCCAGTTCAAGAACCTGAGAAGAAGCGCGATTTCTACTTCTTTACGAGTACTGAAGCGACTGGAATCAACTTGCTTCCGAGCCTCGTTTTTGTCTTTGATAATGGTATCGATCTCGATCCTTATTTCTCTAACAACGTGCTGGGAAGGTTGATGATAGAGGAAAGTGAAGCCAACCAAAAGTTGGTGTTGCTCACCTGGCCCGTGCCGCGTTGCTGGAAGAAAGAAGGGCCTCCACCTGTCAAACTTGAAGTGTTGATCGATAAGGTAACGGATATGGAGTATGCGTTTTTCTATCCTGGGATGCCTCAAAATGCTCCTGCTGTTGACATCAAAGGTGTCCAAACGAAGCCTCTTGCGCATGAAGACATGCCAGAACCTAATCAGTGGCATGATATGTGGAATATGGCTTATGTGGACCTTCCTGCTGTCATCAAACTCAGAATCAAACGCAGCGTACAGACAGGTCTGACCCCTGCAGATCAATGGATTGAGCTTGCCTTTCCGATCCCAGGGGCTAAGAAGCCGATTGTGATGGGGAAATGATATGAATATCCTCATTCTCGTCTTTACTATGCTTTCCTTGTTGACGATCATGACTTACACACGGCTGCAGACTTTTCTCGATTCAGAAGGCATGCACATCGAATATGAGGGGTATATGGCAGGAACAGAGAGGCAGAACATCGACTCTCTGGAAGATCGTAAATACAGAAATGCCCGACTCAAAGGGCAGGCAAAGAACTCATCTGAGGAGGCTGCTGACGAAGAGACAGCGTTTGGCCAACTCAATATTCTACCTCTTCTGAAGAAACCGGCATCCAGTGATCAAGCCGATTTCAGCATGTCATCAGGGCGCATTGGTGAGATTGCTGGTATTCTAGAGCGGTTGATCACGATTCTCTATAGCAAACAGAACTTCTACGCTGAGGTGGCGAAAGAGCATCCCAATCTGAGTCAAGAGCTCATCTACGCTATTGCGCAGGCAGCTAATAAGCCTCTTTGTGATCTCAAATTTACGCATATCCGCGATCTCGCTAACCTTGATTTTGGCGATGCGACTCTACGCGAAGTGTTTTACCATATGTTAAGCGGGGCAAAACCCACCTATCGAGCAGATGAGACGGGGAAGCAGCGGTTGGCAAGCCCCGGCTATCCCTCATTGCTCGATTATCTATCCGTTAAAACAACTCCGACTCCCATCCGTGTGTGGTTGGCCCGTAAGGCCCTTATCCAGGCCATTTTCCGCGACCCACAAGAGGTTCTCGATCGACGTAGCGAGCTCTACAAGTACCTCAAAGATGAGGCCATCACACCTAAAGGTGCTGATGAAGATTTTAAGCGTTTCAGCGATCCTGTCTCCACCGATGTCGATCTCACAATGCTGGATTTTAAGACCTCCAAGACACGGCCACCTAACGATTAACTGTTGCTTCGCTTTATGGACGATGGACATGGACAGCATGGACGTAGTAGACCTAATAGACGTAATGGACATTGTAAACGTCTTCTTTGTCCATTATCTCATACTTGAAACGGAGAGATTATGGAGCTGACTAATAGCGCCAATACACCTGCGATGACTCAGCAACTAAGCGTTAGTCGAGTCCAAGAGCAAGAGAAGAGTGCCATTGTTACTCGGGTAGAAGAAGAAGTGGCTAGGCTTTTTCCCGATATGTCAGCCTCACTTTCTACTGAAGTAGCTGAACGATTGGATAACTATTCTGAACACTTCCCTGTGCAAGCTGAAGCCCCTTTGACCATTGAAGCAAGCTGGTCCTACCGAGCGTTTGGTGGTCTAGATGTTGAGTTGAAGACTTGCTCCATGCCCGAAGACTTATTAGATTGCTATCACCTGAACAGCGGTGAATTTGAGTTTGTGACAAAAGATGATGACGCTCCATCTGTCCAATGGGCGCAGCAAGTAGAACAGGCTCTGGGGAGCCTAAGTTTTGTCGAGGTCAACAGTCACATATTGCAAGAACCGCATTTTTCGCGGATCATGTCTAAGCTTTTGAGTGCTCTATGGAGTCAACGTGCAGTGACGGCAGCGATACGCCAAAGCCAGCATAAGCTAAGGACAGCTGATGATAGTGATGGCGTGAAGCTGTCAGCACGATTTGTTGAGCCAATAGAAGTGAGTGTCGCGATGCCGAATGGCGACACGGTCGAGTTGCGATTTCGCTTTTTGATGCAACTAGAGGCTACTCAGACGATGGGTGGACAGCAGGTAGCGCAATCTCTGCCGTTCTATTCGTTGACAGAAGCGATCACTCTATTTACAGCTAAACCTCAACCTGAAGAAATAGATGAGGCGAAATGTGTTAACTTAGCCTTCGCTCCATTCATACCGTCCTCAACGATTAAAGAAGAGCAAACTCTTTCAGTATCTGCTCCAACTACCACAGGCTATTTCTCCTGGATGAGCCAAACCGTATGGAATTGGCTTGGATACAGAGAACATCCTCTTAAACAGGGTAAATATCATCAGTCATTGTCGGCTGTCAGTGGCACTGCTTTGCAAACTAGAGAAAGTTTCCCTATCCCTTTGGTAGAAACCGATAAAGATCTGGTTAACCCTATTGTGGATCTCAACACGGGTCTTTTGAAGATGCGTGCTATCCTGTCTAGTCAGATGCCTGTGAGAACGCAATATCGTCAGTTTTTAACCTCTCTGCGCCAAACGGTGTCGACATCTGATTACACAACGATGATGACGATGTGGAAAGAAGATCCTAACAACTATCCGGCAAGGTTGAAACTGGTTCATGAAATTGCGAAAGCGCGTTTTCTTGGCAATGAGATGTATGACTATTGCCAGCAGTTGGTCACCAGCTGCATGTCGCCTAAGCCAGGCGAGGTGCTGCATGAACTACCATGGGAGGAGCAGTTTCAGAGAATCGATCAGATGCCACCCGAATTAGGAGCAAGCCGTTTAGCTGTCACGATAGCTAAACTCAGTGGCTATCTGAATATTGGTTTCGATCCTCACCGAAGCACCAATGTTCCTTATGCTAACTACCGTTTTTTATTCGAAGAAAAGGAACGTTTAGGTCTGCGCTTTGGAACTCCTACGCGTCAGGTTATTGGTGCTCCTTCTTTGAACGCTGAATTTGTGGCTTTTTTAGATGCTCTCTTAGCCTCAGGTAAAAAACACCTCTACATTAATTTACAGGATAGAAATCCAAGATATATTGGCGATGAAAGTAGGCGTAGTAAGACGCTGGAGGCTTTGGCGGAGATCTATCCTAACACGTTTTATATTGTTACGTTTGCTCAAGACTCTGACTTCTACAACCAAGCTAAGGAATTTGAAGGCTTGGAGGAAGCAGGGGCGTTCAAGACCGAGTTTCTAGCTCAAATGTTGGACAAACCTGATAGTGGATTTCATTTTTCAACAAATTTAGGCGTTCACGCAAAGATGGATCCTTTAATCAATGTTCTTGAAGAAGTTCATGCGCGTGTGTTTGACAGCCGCGATACGTTATCGGTACGGGAACGGCAAGATTTTATCGAAATTGCCTACACCTTGCTGACATTGCAGCTGTTGAAGCTATCAGATGCCGATACATTTAACATGAGTTGTAAAGATGCGATCGATCGTGGAGGCAAGAGCATGGCGCTGTTGCTGCGTGTTCTAGGAATCATATCGGGCAAGGACCAAGAGCCCGAATTCGCCGAAGAACAGATGGTATCGACACATTCTCCGGCGCTGATTGTCAAAAAGCAGCCGATTATCCCAGGTCGTGCGGTCCGTTTCACACAGGCTACAGATACTATATTAAGCTGTATCGAAGGTATTAGGGGGTTGAAAGATCTTTATACGATCTCTGATCTTAGGCTGTGTCGTCGCACGGAAGGAGGGGCTTCTTCTTCCTCTAGTTCTAGCGGCATTTCCCTTGATTCATCGTCTTAAGCTTGGTCGAGTGCAGCGAGGATTTGCGCAAGCTTGTCATCATGGACCTAATAGACGCAATGGACGAAATAGACTAAGTTTGAATGGGGACTAATATGTTTGTCCATTGCGTCTATTAGGTCCATTACGTCGCGTTGTTGCACAATTTACCACAGACCCAACGAGATCAGCAGCAATTTCTGCTAAATATTAACCACTAATTTTTAGGAATTTACTACCACAGAGTGCACAGAGAACAGAGAGAAAGGATAGAACGTGTTTATGTTTCCATTTTCCTCTCTGTGTTCTCTGTGCACTCTGTGGTTAATTATGCAACAAGGCCCCATTACGTCCATGCTATCTATGTCCATGCTTTGCTCTGTTCAGTGGAATATATGTTTTTATAATTTATATTTACTAATTTTGTTTTTAATTATAATTAGTTTGTATAATACGAAATTATTAAACAAAGAGGTAAATATGAGCTGGTGGGATTATCTCTTTCCACAGAGACAAGGGTCTGAGGAGCTGACATCTTCTTCTAGTTCTTCTTCTTCTTCTCCTGCACCGTCTGACGGATCTCCAGTACAAGAAACTGCTAGCTCTGTTCTTGGTCAAGCTACTGGAGAGGCGGCATCTAGTAGCGGCTTGTCGGGGCGCGCTTCTCCCTCTTCATCCCCTATTGTCGTAAGGTCAGAATCACCTAGTGGGCCTTTAGTAGTTCTTCGAGAACAGCGAAGTCAAACACCTAAAGGAGCGCATCTTTTAGAAGAGGTGGTAGAAGAAGTACGCCAGGCTTTCCCTGGTACCTCTTCGGAGTTATCTACACAAACATCCGGTAAATTTACCGACTACTCTTCTACGAAAATTGACGTAGCGGCGCAGATTCCTACGGCAACACGGGAGACGTGGCGATACCAGCGTTTGGATTGCTCTTGGGTAGATCTACATACGCGTCCTATGCCTGATGAGTTATTGGAGCATTATCATATCGAGAGCGGAGAGTTTGAATTGATTAGTGAAGGGGGTGCTGGTACACAGCGGGAGAAATGCGCACAGCAGATCGAGCAGATGCTTGCAGACCTTTGTGAAGATCCGTCCAAGGCTCATCTTTTCAACGAGCCTCACTTCTCCCGAATGCTGTCTAATATATTAGACACGTTATGGAGCAAGAGCACAGTAGAATGGGCAATCAGTAGAACGCAGCAAGAGCTAGCGGATACCGGTGAGGAAGAAGGGGTCAGATTGACAACACGTCCTGTCGGACTCATCGAAGTCGACATTGAAATACCAGACGGCAGCAAGATAGAGCTAAGATGTCATATTCGCATGCAGCTTGAGGCGGTGCGAATGAATGATGAAGGAGTAGAAACACGTTCTTTGCCCTTCTTCTCGACGACAAAGGTAGTCACGGTGGTGCCTTTAGAATCGGAGCTATCGGAACCAGACGAAGTGGAAAATGTGAGCATATCCTTTGGCGAGTTTCAGCATGTGCCTCGTGTAGAAGAGAAGGTGTCGACACCGACTTCAGGGGCATCTCCTGGTTATCTAGCCGGTGTAGGGCGTGCTGTAGGGAATATGTTAGCTTTTAAAGACCACTCCCTTAAACGTGGGAAGTACCAACTTTCTTTGTCGCAAGCTGCTCAAGCTTTAGGTATTGCTGATCACGTGTACGAAAATCCTGAGGAATATGTCGCAGACCGCAATAGAGCCGTAGTCGATGTACACAGTGGTGTCGTCAAGATGCGTGCTATTTTGAGTAGTCAAATGGATCTGCGTACACAGTATCGCGAGTTTTTAGATACATTGAGAAGGACTATTCAGACAGCCGATTACCAAACGATGATGGCTAATATGCGGCAGAACCCGGACAACTATCCGGAGGAGCTTCGTCTCATTCATCAATTAGTAAAAGCGCGTTTTTGTGGCAACGAGATGTATGACTACTGCCATCGACTAGTGTCGAGCTGTATGGATCTAGCACCTGACGAAATGTTGCATGAGCTTGATTGGGATGAGCAATTTGCCCGCATTGACGAAATGCCAGATGAGCTAGGGGCAAATCGATTAGCTGTAAGTTATGCTAAACTCAAAGGATTTGCCAATGTTGGCTTTGATCCACATCGTGAAACGAATGTCCCTTATGTCAATTATCGCTTTATGTTTGGGGGGATGGAGCGCACCAATTTGCGCTTCGGAACACCTACATGGGAAGGGGTATGGCATCGAGCATCCGTAGTGCCAGAATTTACGGCCTTATTGGATGCAATTGCTGTTGAAGGTGGCAAGCATCTGTACATTAACTTGCAAGATAGGAATCCAAGATATATCGGCGATGAAAGTGGTCGTAGCAATGCCTTAGAGGCTTTAGCTACCACCTATCCTGATACTTTGTACATTGCTACGCTGTCACAAGATAGCGACTTCTACAATCAATCCAAAGGCTTCGCAGCATTGAATAACGCTGAAAAATTTAAAGAAGAGTTCATGCTTCAGATGTTGGAACGCCCTAATAGTGGCTTTTTCTTCTCGGAAAATCTACACATTCAAGACAATGTTCATCATCTTGTCAATATTCTTCAAGAAGTGCACGAACGTATGTTTGACGGCCGAGAGACGCTAACGGTAAGGGAACGGCAGGATTTTATCGAGATCGCCTATACGTTGATGACGTTGAGATTACTCCAAATTTCTGGTGCTGAAACTTTTAACATGAGTTGCAAAGATGCCATTGATCGCGGTGGAAAAAATATGGCTTTGCTTCTCGCTGCCTTAGGGATGATGACGGATAAAATGGATGACCCCGAATTTAAAGAGCAGCACATGGTGTCGACGCATGCGCCTGCCCTTATCGTCAAGAAGCAAGCCATTATTCCTTCTCGACGCATCCGCTTCACACAGGCGATCGAAACATTGTCAGCGCATAAGGATGCCGTTCGTAGCTTAAACTCTGGGTATGGCGTATCTAATCCAGAAATACGTCGCGGAGCTGAGCAGACGCAGCCTCTTACTTCATCTTCTTCGGAGGATGAAACATCATCTCCTGAGGTAGAAGAACAAGTGTGGACGGGGCGTCCGCTTCCTCCGCCACCTAAGATGGCATGGTCTTCGGATGCCGATGAAAAAGAAGAGTGGTCCGATGAAGAGGAAATATCTTCTCAGATAGAAGAACGGGTGTGGACAGCACATCCGCTTCCTACACAGCCTAAGATGGCGCAGTCTTCAGATGTTGAGGGAAAAGAAGAGTGGTCCGATGAAGAGGATGTGACCGCAGAACCTGTTGAAAGTGTTACTTCGAGCTCTTCGGGCCCATCGCAGCCGCTCAATGTTGACTTAGTGAATGCCTTAAAAAATCGCTTTCTCATTGTGTGCAATAGAAGAAATCCGAAGACCGTCTTTTCGACTGGAGAACTCACACCTGCGAGAGATGCGGAAGGAGAGGTTATCCCTGGACGTTATGTGGTAGATGAAGCCTTTATAAGACAGTTAGGAGAAGAGGTGTTTAAGGCGAAGTTCCAACTTGGAAGAGCGATGCAAGGGGTTTCTAGAGCTAGACGTTCCAGGATGGCTCCTGGAGTCTCTGATGTTTTTCAAGCATTATTGGATAGGGTTAGGGATCCTAGTCAGCCTTCCATTATCTTTTCGACAGATGATCTCACTCCGGCCAAAAATAAAGAAGGGCAAGTGGTTGGCCTCGTCGTAGACGAGAAGTTAATCAGACAAATGGGCGAAGAGGTTCTCAATGCTTCATTTGATACAGCATATGCTTTTCATCAGGCTCAGGAAATTTTAAATATGGGTAGTCGCGGGAGTTCACAATTTAAGCGTGCTGCTTAAGTGCGAAGAATGAACTGCCTGGCGTAATCGAGGGCTGTGGCACATGTTTCAGGGGTGGCGGGTTGTTGAGCAAATTTTACTTGGTCGGCATAGGCCAACAATTGAACAAGCTTTTCACGGGTTTCAGCATCAAATGGGCTTTCCTTTGTCTTGGCTAGATGTTGAATGAATTCTTCTGTCGTCATATCGGTAGCGGCAATGTGGTAGGCATTCTCCACATAGCGCCTGATCACTTCGGTTAGTTCGATTAAGAAACCGTCGACATCTCCTTTAGCGACTCTATCGCTTGTCTCGAGATGTTTCAGGGCTTGAGTAGCAACTTCTGTTGCTGAAGGTGGTGGAGCGGGCTTCCACAGCCACTGAAATGTTGTCACTACTAGCCGACAAGCTCCGTAGATGATGATGATAGCTAAAGGATAGAGTAGCAGATAGTGCCAAGGAAATGAGCGGTTAAGTAACACGCTTCTGTTATGTTCAGGAGCCATCATAGCGTCGTTAGCAAGTTCCTGTTGGTTGGCGGCATCGAGGTCGAGGATGGGCCTGTTTTCCAACGGTAATACGGCGGCGACCGGAAGAGGAATCGTGGTGTTAGGTGCGGTGACGTCGATGCTGAAGATACCAGACAATAGGGTGACGGGATTTTTAGCATGCTCTTCTGATTTGAATGTGATGTCGCGAAAGGAGAGTAAGTGGCGTCCAGACTTAAGAGGGCTTAATGTGAAAGTGATGGTCGTTTTGCTGCCTTCTGTCGAGGCTTGATGCGACACAATCTTGATATTGGGGTTGGGAATTTCGCCGTCTTCAACCAAATTGCGCGCGAGGGCATCGGGATTGGGGTGATAGCCTTGAGGAGCAGTAAGCACTAGGGTAACTTCGATTGTATCTGTTAGCGTAATAATATCGGTGGTGAGGGAGCCTTTAGCTTCAAAACCGCCAGGTAGGGAGCGCTGCCACTGCTGTTCAGCGGATACCATTGTAGTTATCGTGACGAAGAAGATGATGAGCAGTCTGGTCATTTGCGCTTCCTCATGCGGAAGAAGCTTTCCAGCGTGTGAGCGTAGGATTCGTCGTTGCGGATGTCGATGAAGTCGGCGCCCAAGCGATGCATCAGGCGCGCTTGTTTGGTGGTTCTGTCTT
Organism: uncultured Chlamydiae bacterium; assembly: GCA_945957095.1. Taxonomy (GTDB): domain Bacteria; phylum Chlamydiota; class Chlamydiia; order Chlamydiales; family JAJFMA01; genus CAMFKD01. Next base: position 3,045 of record CAMFKD010000007.1, on the reverse strand, counting down.
CGACTTGCTCTCTAAAATATTCTTGTACGCTTTGGTCAGCAGTGTCGACGAGCACTGTATTGTCTGTTTCCAGATCTCGTAAGCGCAGAAGTCCTAGAGTGGGCAAGGCAATTTCATGCGCATCGCGCACGCGGATGGCGATGAGGTCATAGCGCTTCGCAGCGACGCGTAGGCCATGCTGAAAGCCTTTGGCGAGAAAATCGCTGATGAGGAAGCAGATGCAAGATTTCTTCTGGACGCGCCCTAAAAAAGAGAGAGCACTTCTAAAGTCCGTGCCGCGGTGCTCAGGTTGATAAGCCAACAGCTCGCGGACGACGCGCATCGCGTGCCGTACCCCACGCTTAGGCGGGAGGTACAGCTCGATCTGGTTGGAAAAGAGGATCAATCCGATACGGTCGTTGTTGTCGTGTGCTGAAAAGGCTAAGATAGCCCCTATTTCAGCCATCAAAGCATCTTTGGCGCGGCGTCCGCTGCCAAATAGCGATGATGCTGACACATCGACCATGAGCATGACAGTGAGCTCACGTTCTTCTTGAAAGCTCTTAATGTATGGTTGTGGCGAGCGCGCTGTGACGTTCCAATCGATGTGACGGACGTCATCGCCAGGTTGATAAGCGCGCACTTCAGCAAATTCCATGCCAGTGCCTTTGAAGGCGGAGCGATAAGCGCCAGCTAGGATAGAGTCAACAAGCCTCTTAGTGCGCAGTTGGACACGGCGTACTTCTTTGAGGGCTTCGCGAGATAACACCGAAGCGGTTGTCATGAGTGGTTCTCCCTAAGGCACTGGGATGGCTTCTAGGATGCGGTCGATGACGTCATCGACATCGAGCTCTTCGGCCTCGGCTTCATAAGATAGCCTTAGGCGGTGGCGCAACACATCGTGTGCGATGCTCTTGATATCGTGAGGGGTGACGTAGCCTCTGCCTGCCAAGAAAGCACGTGCTTGGCTGCATACCTTCAATGCCATGCTAGCGCGTGGAGAGGCGCCGAACTCTAGCAACCCTTCGATATTGACTTCATATTCCGCTGGATCGCGCGTGGCAAAGACGATGTTTAAGATATAGTCGACGATCTTATCATCGACATACACTTGGTTGACGACTTGTCGCGCTTGTAGGATTTGTTCTGGGGAGAGTACTGGTGTCACCTCTGGAACGACTCCGATGCGCGCCCAGCGTCGCAGAATCTCTTTCTCTTCGCCTATCGTTGGGTAATCTAGCTTCACCTTCATCATGAAGCGGTCGGTTTGCGCTTCGGGGAGGGGGTAGGTGCCTTCTTGTTCAATGGGGTTCTGTGTCGCGACGACCAGATAAGGGCTATCCGCTTTAAAGGTCTCGCCACCGATGGTCACCTGCCGTTCTTGCATGACTTCAAGCAGAGCAGACTGCACCTTGCCAGGAGCACGGTTGATTTCGTCGGCTAACACGATGTTGGTGAAAAGGGGGCCTTTTTTGACGGAAAAGGTACCTTCTTTAGGGTTATAGATCGAGGTGCCGATTAGGTCGGCTGGGAGCAGGTCAGGCGTAAACTGGATTCTCTTGTGTTGGCAGCTAGTCACCTTCGACAGGGTGGTGATGGCTAATGTTTTGGCTAGACCAGGGACTCCTTCTAGCAGGAGGTGGCCGTCGGCTAGCAATGCCATCATCATGCGGTCAAGGAGGTTTTCCTGACCCACGATGACCTTCGCCATTGCTTCTTTAGCTCTTAACAGCGTGACATTGGAACGCTTGACTTCTTCCGTGATCTCTTTGACATCGACCGCCATTCCCTCGACTCCTTCATTCATGCTTATGCCGCACTTAGTTCCAGCAGAAGCCTGAGCCGACTTATAGCATTTTTTCCATTTGGGTAGGCAAGACAATCGTGAAGGTGGAACCGATATCTTTTTCGGAGTGGACGCTGATGCGTCCAAAATGCTTTTCGACGATGTTTTCGACGATGGAAAGGCCTAAGCCAGAGCCGCCCATCTTGCGCGATCTCGCTTTGTCGACGGTATAGAAACGACGGAAAATATGTTCGAGATCCGCTTTAGGAATACCGATTCCTTTATCAGCTACCGCTATCTCGACGTGCTCTCCGCGATGTGTCAGGGAGAGGGTGATGTTAGCGGGTCCATTTGAATATTTGGCTGCGTTTTCCATCAAGTTAGTAATCGCCATCTCGATAAGGTGTGGGTCGGCGGTGATATGCATAGGGGAGTCGTCGTTTTTGACGATGGTGATCTCTGCTGTGGGATGTGCGTCTAATACCAGCTGGCGACAGCGTTCGCTGATCTCCTCTAAGTCGCAGTCGATCAGGTTGGTCTCCGGCATATTCTCGATATCCGATAGCGTGAGCAGATCTTTAATCAGACGTGTCATCTTCTGACAGCTATTGGAGATCTTGCCTGTGACTTCAACGACCGTTTCCTGTGGAAGATCGGGGTGTTCATGTAGGGTTTCAGCAAAGCCTCTAATGACGGTGATGGGTGTCTTGAGTTCATGTGAAGCATTGGCAATGAACTCTTTGCGCATCTCTAACATGCGGTAGTGACTCGAGTGATCTTGTAACACCAAGACTGCACCATCGCGGCGGTTGGGGGCGGCGACGACATGGAGGTAGACCTTGCGGCCTCCCTGCTTAATTGTTGTCATCTCTGTGATGACTTGACGCTCTTTCTGGCAGTTGGCTAGCAGTTCGATGAAGTGCGGTTGGTTAAGAGACGAGAATGGCTTGCCCAGCACGTCGCTGCTTGGATGGTTGATGAGGCGCAAGGCGATGTCGTTGGCGTACGTGATATGCATGTCGCCATCGATGGCGATGACGCCTTCGATGAGCGATTCCAAAATGGCTTCTTTTTCATCGCGCTCATAGGTGATCGTATCAATGTGTGTCTGCACTTTGGTCGACAGCGAATTGAGTGTGCATGCTAGGCGAGAGAAGTCATCAGCTGACTTGGGATTCTTTAATTTGATTTCCGGCAGCGTCGAGGTACGCCCTTCCTGATAAGGCGTGATACTGTCTCTTATACACATCTCCGAGCCCACGAGACGTAGAGGAATCTCG
>CAMFKD010000006.1 GCA_945957095.1 uncultured Chlamydiae bacterium | reverse complement strand
AATGCTGGAGTCGGAATTAGAAAGCCTCAAAAACGAACTCCATCATCTAACGGCTTCTCTACCAGCACAACGTATACAGCAGCTACAAGCCATCCGTTACTTGCTACCGGCATTTGAAAAGATCAGACGACTTCTCCCCTCACCCCCACAGACTTTTACCCATTCCTATAACTCTCTAAAGACCGCCGTAGCTTTCTGGCAACAGGTTCCATCTGTTTCATCAGAAGCAACAAGCAGCAATGAAGATACGGCTACACTTCTGACATTATTGGTGCCGCCTCACGAACAGAGCAATCTCCTCTCTTGGTTGGAAGGCAGACTTGGTAAACAGCCTCAAATGCTATTCGAATTGAAATTGGAATGTGAAGAGGATTTTCGCAAGATTGGTATCTTCTTTGACGAAGTCAGAACCATGGACATGACAAACCCTGAAAGACCTGCTAAGTGCGAAGCAATTCTAGATCAGATCGTGCACTACTTGAACAGTCAAACCCAACAATTTCCGGAAAATTCCCCAGAAGGTCTGACAGATGGCTTGGTTTGCGACTAGCAGCGTCATAGCTCGCTATTATTCGCTAGCCTTGTTGAAGTTACGTCATTCAGCTGGGTAGAGGATGCCCACAACGTGTGTCTTAAAGATGCCTGTAGGGATAGTTCCGAGAAGGCATCGTACGCGCGACTCTTCACCTGTACGCCCCTTCATCGTTAAGGTCGTGTCGCTCTTACCCGCTGTTGCGGCCTTCTGTAAGGCAATACGCCACTCCTTCATGCCGTCTGAGAAGAGGTTAGAGAAGTTTTGCAAAAACTTATCGGGACTCCATCCCAACATACCACGTACCTGGTTGTTGACGAAGAGAACTTTATTTTCCTTTTGAGAGTATAGAATGATCGCGCATGACTGCTCGCTGCCCAAGCTATCGCATAGACGTCTGAAGTCTAAGGCATAGCCATCGGCAGATAAATCTCTGAAGCGGGAAGAGTCACCGGCAAGGTGACGCGCCCCAGTGAGCTTTTGGGCGATGTCGATGCAGCGTTTGAGTTGCTGTTGTGCTTCCTCCAAAGTCCTAGAAGCAAGGCCTAAGCCGAGCTCTAATGCCGTCGGAGCGTCGTTCTTGTCTGGACGGATTTTGACAACTTTAGACGATGGTTCCACAGGGCGTTGTGGCGGAGACAAAGTTTCTTGCTCTTCGATTACGCGATCTGAAAGATCGACCAAAGTCTTCAACTCATACCTGAGATCGCGAATCTCCCCTTCCAACGTCACAATCTGCTGCTGTTTTTTCTCAATGACAGTACGTTGATCGATGATGGTCTGCTGGTACTCTTCTAGAAGAGTTTCCTTACCTTTGATCTCGTCCCCAAGGGTCGTTTGCTGTGCAGTAAGAGAATGTTCCTGTTGTTGGCATAGCAACTCCAACTGCTCCTTCTCGCGTTTAACGGCCTCTAAACTACGTTGGACACTATGTAGCTCCTCACAAAGGGCATCACGTTGTTTCTGCCCTTGCCCTAACTCTTCCAACAGACGCTGCACTTCAGCTAAGGAAGAGCTCTCAGCCTCTTCAGGAATCTCTTCAGAAGTCATTCCAGTTGTGACAAAGGCAGGAGCTTCGCGCATCTCATCGACTACAGCCCCTTCCCAACGGCGTAATAATACAAATAGGAAGGCGCTACCAGTCATCGCACTGACAAAACCGAGAGAGAGGACTCCCCAAGCCTCGCCTAGAGGCAACAAGCTAGTATTATAAAGCGTGATGATAACTAGCGGGACAAGATAACACACCACCAAGGCAATGGCAGCCGACAAGCGCAACTTGCTGATTTGGTCGGGTTGTCGCTCCAACATGGATCCTCTTCTAACTTAGCATGCCTACCTCTTCCGCCGAGCAGAGCATCTCCACAGTACCACATAAGGAAGGAGTTCGCAATATTTACTGCGTTAACACACCTATTCTTACTAAACATTAACCACTAACTTTTAGAAATCTATTACCACAGAGTGCGCAGAGAACACAGAGAAAGGATAGGAAAATATCGTGTTTATTTTTCCATTTCCTTCTCTGGCCCTCTTTGGACTCAGCTGGAATTGCTGGCTAACGACAAACCTTTTCCAAAACTGCTTGGAACAGGCAAAGATAAGGATGGACCACATAGCGTCGCCATCCCCTTTCCCACCATGCCTCTTTGATAGGCATCGCTGCAGCTTCCAACGTCATGGCATGCTGTAGATAGGGGGCTGTGGGATGGTGAAGCGCCAAATCGATGAGATCGCCAGCAAAGTAGAGGCTGCTGCTTCGTTGAGATAACAGAACGTGTGATCTATTATCTTTATAATAAGATGGTTGTGATACATCAACCGCAAGGGGATTGAAACGCTCAGAACGCCACCCCTCGACAACTCTATCATACTGAGAATAAATCCCACCCCGCCCTGTCGCGTCCATATCCGTAAAGTAATAAGGGTGATGGCGGACGACCATCTCGGCAGCGCTCACACGGCGTCGGTTAAATTGCCGTTGGTGAAAGATCCAAACAACCTCATATCCCAATGATGCATAGTCGCGACAACGCTCTTTAACTTCAGCCGCTGTAATGGGTGAGCACTGCACTTCAAACACTAAGCGCCGCTCTTCCCAGACCACATCTGCGATACGGTCAATCTCGGAGAAGCGATGCTCTAGTTTGCTCCTGCCTTTCCCTATCGACCTTTCGATAAAGCGCTGAACTTCCAGATGCTCTTCACTTTTACCATGCTGGCGGCATTGTGTTGGTGTTGAGAGGTGATAAAAATGTGGCTGCCGGTGGGGACCCTGGCGCAAATGGACGAGATTACCGCATTCCAAACAACGGTAATCTACGCCGCGGCGAGCGGCAGCGGCTCTGATAACGCGCTCTTTTTCACCTAGAGCATACAATTGCATTAGCAGCTCTCGCTAAAATTTTTACCACAGAGAACACAGAGCGCACAGAGAGGGAAATGGAAAAAGCTAAACACAATATTTTCTTAAAAATCCAAAGAGATTTCTCATTTTCTATTTTCTTCTCTGTGTACTCTGTGGTGATAACTTCCTAAAAATAAGTGGGTAATATTCAGCGGGAATGGCTGTAGTTGCATCGCTGCTTTTGACCTCAATTTGCGTACATATTCACCACAGAGAGGACTGATCTCTGTGGCTCAGTGGTGAACACGTACGTACAATTTCGCACAACTTTGACACCGTTTCCGGAAAAAAGCAATATTACTTTTTCCCAGATATTGACAAAAACGCTCCCCGTACCAGAGAATGCTGCTAATAGATTATAATATTCTATTCCTTCATCAGTGCCATTCATCGTGTATCAACGGGAAGTAGATGACCAAGACTAGCGCTAAGAGCACTTTCAACCCACAGCATCAGCAAAAAGTCGACGACCTAGTCGCCATTGCAAAAGAACAAGGATACATCACCTACGAAGAGATCAATGAAGTGCTGCCGATGACTTTTGATTCGGCGGACCAGATTGACCAAGTCCTGATCTTCTTGAGCGGCATGGACATTCAAGTGCTCAACCAATCTGAGGTCGAGCGCCAACGTGAGAAGAAAAAAGAGACTAAAGAGGTAGAAGGGACCACACGCCGAGTCGAAGGGGCTCCTGATGACCCTGTCCGCATGTACTTGAAAGAGATGGGGTCCGTGCCCCTTCTCAGCCGCGAAGAAGAGGTTGAGATCTCTAAACGTATCGAGAAAGCGCAGATTCAGATTGAGCGCATCATCATGCGCTTCCGTTACTCGACGCAAGAGGCGATTTCGATAGCACAGTATTTGATCTCGGGTAAGGAGCGCTTTGACAAGTGCATTACAGAGAAAGAGATCGCCAACAAATCTGCTTTTTTGGCGCTGCTGCCTAAAATGGTCACCTTGCTCAAGCAAGAAGACAGGGCTCTCCATGAGCAGCTGCTCCTCCTCGAAGACCCCAAGCTAAAAAAGACCGACAAGGTCAAAATCTTAGAAGACATCGAAAAGTGCCGCATCCGCTCCCAAGCTTACCTGCGCCTCTTCCACTTTCGTCACAACATCATCGAAGACTTCGGCGAGGTCATCCTACGTGCCTACGACCGTTTCTTGGAGTTGGAACGTGAGATAAAAGATCTCGAGCCTCGTGCCGAGCGCAATAAGTACGCCAACTCTAAGCTCTTGGCCGCACAGCGAAAACTGCGAAAACGCGAGCTAGCCGCGGGCCGCAATATCGAAGAATTTAAGAAAGATGTCCGCATGCTCCAGCGCTGGCTCGATAAGAGCCAGGAAGCCAAGCGGGAGATGGTCGAGTCGAACCTACGCCTAGTCATCTCGATCGCTAAAAAGTACACCAACCGTGGCCTCTCCTTCCTCGACTTAATCCAGGAAGGCAACATGGGCCTCATGAAAGCTGTCGAGAAATTCGAATACCGCCGCGGCTACAAATTTTCCACCTATGCAACCTGGTGGATACGACAAGCCGTCACGCGCGCTATCGCCGACCAAGCCCGCACGATCCGTATCCCCGTACACATGATTGAGACCATCAATAAGGTGTTGCGTGGAGCCAAGAAGCTGATGATGGAAACAGGCCGCGAGCCCACACCCGAAGAATTGGCGACGGAGTTGGGGCTGACGGCAGAGCGTGTCCGCGAGATCTATAAGATTGCGCAGCATCCCATCTCGTTGCAAGCTGAGGTAGGTGACGGTGGTGAAAGTCAGTTTGGTGACTTCCTAGAAGACACCTCTGCTGACTCACCAGCGGAAGCGACAGGTTATTCGATCCTCAAAGATAAGATGAATGAGGTCCTCGCAACCCTGACAGAGCGAGAGCGCAAAGTTCTCATTCAGCGCTTTGGATTGCTTGACGGCAAGCCAAAAACGTTGGAAGAAGTCGGCCTCCAGTTTAATGTTACGCGAGAGAGGATCCGTCAGATCGAAGCTAAAGCGCTCCGCAAGATGCGCCATCCTACGCGTTCTAAGCAGCTCAAAGCCTTCTTAGACCTTCTGGAGTCGGAATAGGCGGGATGTCTTCTACAGCCCTTCAAGAGCGAGCAGAGAAAGCCAAAGCGTTATTGGTGGAGAAGGTGATCGACTTCATCAAGCCCGGCGGCCGCGTCGCTCAACACTTGAAGGGGTTTGAAGCACGCGAGCAGCAGCAGAGCATGATGCGCGAGATCATCGCTGCCTACAATGAAAGCGAAATCGCTCTCATTGAAGCCGGAACAGGGACAGGCAAGAGCATGGCTTATCTGATCCCTGCATTGCTCTGGGCGGCGAAATATCAAGAACGCACCGTCATCTCGACCCATACGATCACGCTCCAAGAACAGCTGGTGACTAAAGATATCCCCATGCTTCTACAAGCCTTGGGCATCTCGCTAAAAGCTGTCTTGGTGAAAGGCATGAGCAACTACCTCTGCATGCGTAAGTACGATGACGCCACAGCGATGCTCCTCGTGCAGCCTGAAAAGGAAGCCAAAGAGCTCAAGATGCTAGAACAATGGCTCCCTACCAGCCGCGATGGTTCCAGAGCTGATATCCCTTTTGTCCCTTCCGGCCCTACCTGGGACCTCGTCGGAGCCGAACCAGACACCTGCACATGGAAGAAATGCCCCCATTTCGCAGAGTGCCACTTCGTCAAAGCACGCGAGCAAGCGACTGACGCCCAAATCCTCGTCATTAACCACCATCTGCTCTTTGCCGATCTGGTCAAAAGAGCTCAGGATGACAACTATGACAAACCAGCTGTGCTCCCCGCTTACTCTCATGTCATCATTGACGAAGCTCACAACATCGAGGATGTCGCCACAGATTACTTCGCCTCGCGGTTGACACGGTACGAGACAATACGCGTGATGGCACGGCTAGCCTCAGAACGCTCAGGCAAGATCGTAGAGCTGCGACGCCTCCTCACTGAAGGAGTTGGCAGGAAAAGAAGCGACGCAGGCTCAGAACTCGCCTCCTTGCTTTCCACGCTGGATATCGACCTACCGGGACAACGACGAGAGGTCATCCAACACTTCGCTAACGCCTTTGACGCCTTCGAATCCTTTGTCTTCAACTCATCGGAGACCAATGGCGACGGTGAGCAAAAGCTTGGGGAGCGCAAAATGCGCCTCTATCCGCGCCATCAGCAGCATCCCGACTGGATAGGCATAGTCCTCCCTGCTGTAGATGCCGTTATCAACAGCGTCCAGCAATTTGTCAGCTCGTTGCGTTTAGCTCTGGAAAAGATAGAACAGCTACCTGAAGAAGAGCTTGTGAATAAAACCATGGGGCTGCGTCACGACATCCAAGCCTTAACGATGCGATTGCTTAACAGCTCTGACTTTCTCCACAAATATGCCAGAACACCCTGCCAGGAAGGGCGAGTCAAATGGATCGAAACCTTCCCGAATCGACAGCTCTCACAAGTACATCTGATCGATGCTGAGCTGGATGTATCGCAGCGGCTGCGAGAGTATCTGTTTGATAAGTTTGACTCTGTCGTCCTCTGTAGTGCTACAATGACCGTCAATCGCAACTTCTCGTTTTGCAAAAAACGCTTAGGTATTGATGACAGCGGTATTGTGCGTGAAGCATGCTACGACTCCCCCTTCGATTATGATAAGCAAGCCCTTCTGGCAGTGCCTACAGACATGCCTCCACCCAATGACCCCACCTTCAACGCCGCAGCCATCGAACAGATCTGGAACATCGTCAATGCCAGCCAAGGCAATGCCTTGGTGCTCTTCACCTCTTACCAGATGCTCAACGACTGCTACCAAGCTCTTGAAGCACGTCTCTTCAATGGCCGCTTCATCGCCATGAAGCAAGGCGATGACAGCCGCTACAACCTGCTCGAACGCTTCCGCAACACCGATCGCTCCATCCTCTTCGCCACCCACTCTTTTTGGGAAGGCATCGACATCGCCGGCGATACTCTCCGCTGCGTCATCATCGTCAAACTGCCCTTCAAGGTACCGACAGAACCCATCATCCAAGCGCGCACCGAAGCAATCAATGCGGCCGGCGGAGACGCCTTCATGGACTACTCTCTCCCACTCGCGATCGTCAAATTTAAGCAAGGCTTCGGACGTCTGATCCGCCACAACAAAGACCGCGGTTGCATCGTCTGCCTAGACCCGCGCCTCATCACCAAGAACTACGGAGAGCGCTTTCTCAACAGTCTTCCCGCCTGTCAACGTGTCTTTGCCCCCTCTCCAGAGATCATCAACACGATGAAAGACTTCTTCCGCAAAACACACTACCTGACAGTTAGCTAATGGACAATGGACGTAATGAGGTAATTGCAGAAGTCCATTTTGGGGCGAATCCGCGCTTTTAACGTCGGATTCGAATTTCTCGCAAATCGCCTATGCCTAACAGGATATGTCGATTTGCGAGAAACCGAACCGACGTCAAAATCATCAAATTCGCCCTCAAAAGCGACTTCTGCAATTACCTCTAATGGACGAGGGCGGACTAAGATGCACCTTCATTTTGTCCATTGCGTCTATTACGTCCATGTCCATTGTCCATAAATGGCAAAAGTATCCACTTGAGATAAATGCTCCATTACGGCACGATGTTACTTCTTTCCTGCACCGGTAGCTCAGTTGGATAGAGTACCTGGCTACGAACCAGGGGGTCAGAGGTTCGAATCCTCTCCGGTGCAACATATACACATCCTCGTGTGGGTGAAGATGATCATCCAATCGTTTTGTAGCGGCCCCTTCGAAACCAATGCTTACGTGATCGCCTGCCCCGACACTCATGAAGCAGCGATCGTCGATCCCGCTCCCGAAAGCGCCGATACCTTAAGCATTTTTATCACTAAACGTAGTCTCAAGCCAGTCAAAATTCTGCTCACTCATACCCACCTCGATCACATCGCCGACGTCCCTGCTATCAAAAAGCAGTATGCCATCCCGGTCTATGTCCACCCTGAAGACGCTCCAAACCTCATCACGCCTGGCGCCGACGGCCTGCCCAATTGGTTTGGGTGCCAGTCAGTGACTCCTGACGTTCTCTACCAAGATGGCGATAAAGTAACGGTTGGTCATCTCACCTTTGAAGTGATCCACACCCCCGGACATAGCCCTGGAGGTATCTGTCTCTATGAACCTACGCAAGGTGTGCTTGTATCTGGTGATACGCTCTTCCATCAGAGTATCGGTAACCTGTCGCTGCCGTCTGCTCAGCCTGAACGCATGTGGCCGTCGTTAGCACGGCTAGCCCATCTCCCTGGCGACACACGCGTCTACCCCGGACATGGCTCCAGCACGACTATCGCTGCAGAGAGCTGGCTGCCCAATGCACGTCAAATCTTTGAATCTATCCGTTAAATTATTTTGATCGAGTTTTTGAGAAGTTACAAGCTATGCTTCTGTGCCTGTCCGATAAACAGGCTCATCTTCTGCCCCACCTTGCGACATGCGTAACGGAGATGAAGAAAAAGGCTTAATATCTAGTTCGTATTGCCTAAATTGAACCTGCTTCTTAAGCTCCCCATACCGCCTTTTCACTTCTGCTGGCTTTAGACCCTTGTGAGACCGATATTGCTCACCCATCATATCGACAATCTGAGCCGATTTTTGCAACAATTCATATACAACAAGACTATTTGACAGGATCAATAAATAATCTTCGAAATAAGACGTATCGATTTCCTCGAAATTAGCTAGGTGCTTCAAGAGTTCCTCACGCGGTACTACCGAAGGACTTGGTATCTTGACTTCCTGTGCACGACGTGCTTTCCTTGGCATATCTGAAGATTGCGTATCCTTCGAACCCAAGATTTGCTTTAACAGATGCATCACTTGAGTCGAACTTATGGGTAAGGAATACACCTTTTGAGCCATGATACCTTCGAGTGAAACAGCTAAACGTTGAGCCACTTGCATGTACTGCTCAAAAAGTTCTGATCTTTTGTCTTGGTTCTTGTCTCCCATTTCAACAACATTTTCATCACCATCAGGAAGAGCTGCTATTTCCTTACGCAGCTTGTTCAGTTCATGAATGCCATTAACGAGTGTTGACGCCAAATCCATTTTTGTCCTTATCTCAGAGTGGCTCTTGTCTAAAAAGATACCCATATGAGTCCTAAACTCCACTAACGCATCGTAAGGATCCCGACCCTGAGACACCTCATTAAGCAACCTGAGTGCGATAGGTCGCAATATAGCTTCAAATAAACTGTGATACTCATTAATATAGTGGGGCATTTCTATCGTAGCGTTGGCGACGTGATACAAATGTGTGCTCTCAGCGATCAAGCCCTTCTTCTCATCCTCGCTAAGCAAAGCAACGGCCCTCTCCCAATTCTCCCTTTTACACGTTTTCTTCGAAGACAATTTTTCGATAGCCTCTTTAGAAAAGCCCAATACCAATAGCCTTTCTTTGTTTCGCGGATCCATCCCCCCTTCAGAGATCTCTCTAAAGATGACTTCGAGAAGGTCATCTTCCAGGTTAGGTAAAATCGCAGAATGAGCAGCGCTATAACCCGGGTGTTCAGTCGAACTACCATGTTGGTCTTTAGTTGTTCTCGATTCAATGTTGCACCCTTCATTCCAGTAAGCAACTAGCTGATAGAAGAAAATCTGATACCTCCTATCACCGTCCGCGACAACAATTCTCCTTAAGTACTCACCAGGAGTTATCAGCTCATCCTTTTCTTCTCTCCGTGCTTTCTCTATTTCTTCTTGAGTCATGGCTCTCTCTATCTCTATCTTCGAATTTGCCCGGTCTTTTTCCGCTTGGGTCTGGATGATATTCGTGTTAGCGGGAGGCGGAGAGCTAACCCAAACAGAAAAAGTATTTAGGCCAGCATCAGAAGGAGAAGAAGAAGATGATGATGATGAGGAGGAGGAGGGTGGGGTAGGGTAAGAGAAAGCGGTATCAACTCCCTCCTTATCCCTTGGATCAATACCCAAGGCAGGAGAAATATTGTTGCGATACAAATATCTGTTCCTTTCTTTTGAAGTGTTTCCCTTTCCTGAAAACAGCGGAGGGAAAAGATGAAGAACCACTTTTTTCTTTTTGCCGCTAATTGAGGCTGCCCGACTACTACTTGACGGTGGCCCACTACTTGACGGTGCCCCACTACTTGACGAGGCGTCACCGCTTGACGACGGCTTAACTGACACTTTTTTGCCCCCTTTTTTTACCTCCCTTCCTCGTACCCTTGCCTTCCCTTTGGAAGAGCTATCTAAACTACTTGAGGAACTGTCAACCTGCTGATCAGCGCGACGATGACTATCGTCAGGCCATGCTACTTTTTTAGAACTAACGCGCGGCATATAATTACCATAAATAAAACCAACATCTTTTATTATATCAAATAACAAAAATAAAAAACATTTTCTATATTTCAACTGACATCGCTCTCTCAAAACACTTGACTTTCATTGTTTATTTTGAGAGGATTATGAACGTAAAATTGAGAGGAGAGACTAAGATGGCATCACTCGTTGGGAAGAAAGCGCCGGACTTTACGGCAAAAGCGGTTGTTGATGGACGCATTGTTGAAGACTTTTCTTTGGCATCCTTTCGAGGCAAGAATGTTCTCTTTTTTTTCTATCCCCTGGACTTTACCTTTGTTTGTCCAACAGAATTGCACGCGTTCCAAGAGAGGCTAGCTGATTTTGAACAACGCAATACCGTTGTTGTCGGCTGCTCTGTCGATAGCGTCTACTCACACTATGCCTGGCTCAACACTTCCAAGCAGGAAGGTGGCATCCAGGGCGTTTGCTATCCTCTAGTCGCCGATCTCAACAAAACGATCACCGAGGCGTATGGCGTATTAGTACCAGGAGAAGGAATTGCCTTCCGCGGGCTATTCCTCATCGATAAGCAGGGCACAGTACGTCACCAACTCATCAACGACTTGCCACTCGGACGTTCCGTAGACGAAGCATTACGCATTGTGGATGCCCTCAATTACTTCGAACAGCACGGGGAAGTATGTCCCGCCAACTGGAACTCGGGAAGGAAATCCATGAAAGCATCGACTGATGGATTGAAGCAGTACTTTGCCCTTCAAGAAAAAGCCGTTAACTAAGCTGCCTTTATGCTACTGGTCAGGTAATCGTATAAGTCATCTTCGCTAGTGATCAAGATGCTCGAATAAATAGCGCAAATGGCTGTCGCTGCCTCTAGCAGAACCGCATCGCCTACACCAGGGATTCCTATTGCCGCCAGCTCGCCAACAACACCGCGACTGGAAAGAAGCCGCAAACCATGATAGTAGTCCGAGAAGCTATACCCCTCTTCCTGTACCCGGATGAACACCACGTCGCGCTGGTAGAGCAGTGCCTGGATTCCCATATAGATCCCTCGGCTATAAGGAGGAGGATGCCCCAAGTAATCAGAAAGCTGCTCGAGATATTTGCAGCGATAGACGGTCTCAAACTCACCCTTCTCCGCTGCTCCGAATAAGGCTACTGTTTGTTTATCCATATTACACTCTTATCTTCATAATAAGTAATGTCAATTTGATTTTATCATTATTTATTATTTATTGTAAAAACGAACTAGATAACCGTTGGCCGGATGAAAATCCGAACTCGGCCACATATACATTAAACTAAGCCACATTTTCATTCGAACCATTGATCTCCGACGAAAACGGACCGAAAAAGTGGACAAGGCCAGGGGGGCAATTGAGAGCACCTGGTGGTTAAAGATAGGGTGCAAGTGTATGGGTTGAGCGGAAAGAACCATGATGTGAATGATAGAATGATAGGAATGATGGAAAAAGAAATATTCTGAATTGTAGTTTTGAGCATCCCAGCAGCTTCACCACCCATATCGGCAAGTAACGTCGTAACGCAGAGCTATCTGAGGCAATAGGACTAATTGAAACACAAAGGCACAAAGAGTTACTCAGAAGGTTGGTGCAGCCGCTTCCGCTGAAATTTTCACTCTGTGTTCTCTGTGCGCTCTGTGGTAATAAATTCCTAAATATCAGTAGTTAATTTTATCATTCCTATCATTTTCTCAAATCTCCTGCATACATAGCTTAATGCATATGGGCACGGGCTCGGATGTTCATCCCGTCAACGGTTACTGAGCAAGGCGATCAAGCCCGACTTCAATGTTGATCAATCTGTTATACTTAGCGACGCGATCCATACGGGATAGAGAGCCTGTCTTGATTTGGCCGCAGTTTGTTGCAACAGCGATGTCAGCGATGAAGCTATCTTCAGTTTCGCCAGAGCGGTGGGAAATAACAGCGGCATAACTGGCGCGAAGAGCCATCTCAACAGCATCGAGCGTTTCGGAAAGAGTGCCGATCTGATTAGGCTTAATCAGAACAGCGTTAGCGACACCGTTCTCAATACCTTTCTGGATAAAGGCGGTATTGGTGACGAAGAGGTCATCACCCACAATTTGAATCTTATCACCCAACCGCTTTGTGAGCTCCTTCCACCCTTCCCAATCGTTTTCATCAAGACCATCCTCGATAGAGTCAATCGGGTACTGTCGCACTAATGCTTCGAGGTAGCCGATCTGTTCAGCACTAGAACGCTCTTTACACGGCTGCTTACGCTGTTTCTTCTTCTTTTCAAAATAGAGCCTTGTGGCGCGGTCGTAAAATTCAGAAGCAGCGCAATCAAGAGCTAATGTGATATCGTGGCCTGGACGATAGCCGGCCTTTTCAATAGCCGCAAGGATAGTATCTAAAGCCTCCTCATTAGAACTAAAATTAGGAGCAAAGCCCCCTTCATCGCCTACAGCAGTCACATGGCCGGCAGCCTTTAACAAGCCTTTGAGCGTGTGAAAGATCTCACTGCTCCAACGCACCGCCTCGCGGAAAGTAGGAGCGCCCTTGGGCCGGATCATAAACTCTTGGAAGTCGAGAGAGTTGTCAGCATGTGCACCCCCATTGACGATGTTGACCATAGGACAAGGTAGACGGTAAGCATTGCAACCACCGATATAGCGATATAAAGGCAAACCCGCGGTGAGGGCACCCACGCGAGCCAAAGCCAGCGAAGCCCCTAAGATCGCATTAGCTCCCAACCTTCCTTTATTAGGTGTGCCATCGCTACGCTGCATCGCCATATCAAGACCGCGCTGGTCAAAGACATGCTCACCAACCAATAGCTGAGCGATCGGTCCATTGACATGAGCCACCGCCATCTCCACGCCTTTGCCGAAGAAACGATTGCTATCGCCATCACGTAGCTCCAATGCCTCATGTTCGCCCGTGGAAGCACCAGAAGGCACCGACGCTTTTGCTATGATGCCACGGTCGCTAGTGACCGTCACTTCTAGTGTTGGCGTACCGCGTGAGTCGAGAATAGCAACAGCTTTAACCGAGCGAACATAAGACATAGGTACCTCACAAGTATTTGTTCATGCGGTAGTTTTTTTCGTGCCTGTGCCCGGATTCTACAAATCGGGCACGGACACACACAAGAGCCCAAGTACGAATGATGACATGGGTAAACATGTACCCTCACAATCTTGACTACTAAAGAGATTCTGCTCTATACTACATCTTGATTTTCTAATAACCAACTAAAAGTTATTGTTTTGAAACTTCCACTTCAATACTACGGTTCAAAGCTATTGCGCACTAAGGCGACTCCCATTACGGAGATCACACCGGAGATACGTCAACTCGCCTATGACATGATCGAAACAATGCTAGCACATCGTGGCATTGGCTTAGCAGCATGTCAAGTAGGGAAACCTGTCGCCATGTTTGTCGCTTCTGTCTCGCCTGATGGCACCTCACAGGACAGTGTGAATCGCATCTATATCAATCCTAAAATCCTCTGGTACTCAGCAGAAAAGCAGTACGAAACAGAAGGCTGCTTGTCTATTCCCAAGTGCTATGTTCCTGTGGAACGCCCCCTACGCATTGGTGCCCAAGCCATGGACCTCAATGGCCATATCTTCGAGATGACTCTAGAAGGACTAGGTGCGACGAACTTCTGCCATGAAAATGACCACCTGAACGGCGTCCTGCACATCGACCGCACCGATGCCAAGCACAAGAAAGAGATCGAGAAAGCCCTCCGCGCTATCAAAGCCAGCAATTCCCGCTAAAAAATAATAGCCCCAGAATGGGGCGACAGTGGGTAGCCCAGGGCGAGGAAACCCCGGTAGGGGTGATGCTGCCCTGGGAATTAGCGGAAATTTCTGTATCAAAGCGAAGTACAATTAGCGCCGCGTATGCTCTTGGGCAATGCTCTGCATCAGCCCTTGATAAGACATGAAGCGCATAAAAGATATCTCGCCAGCTTCTACAGCGGTTTTCACCGCGCAGTCAGCTTCATGGCTATGTGTGCAGTTGGAGAAAGCGCACTGACGGCCAGCTCTGTGGATCTCATCAAAATAATGCTCCACTTCATCCGGATGGAGATCCCAAACACCAAAACTTTTGATCCCTGGCGTGTCGACACACCACCCTCCAAAGGCTAACGGTAACAGACAAGCAGAAGTCGTCGTATGAGCTCCCTTGCGCGTTTTAGCAACTGTCTCAGCCACGCGCAGTGAAGAGCCTGTCATCGCATTGATAAGAGAGGTCTTACCGACACCAGACTGGCCGGAAAACACAGAACTTTTATGCGCCATGTGCGCCTTTAGAACGTCCAACCCCTCCCCTGTCGCCGTGCTGACAGGGATGATCGGAATCTCGACCTTGCCATATGCCTCCAAGCACTCTTGATACAGCTCCCGCTCGTTCAGCACCTCAGGATCGCGCATATCAGTTAAGAGATCGACCTTATTGATCACCACGACAGGAGCCATGCCACCCTTTCTAGCCGCGATGATGTAGCGGTCGATGAGCGCTGGCTTCAGCGGTGGGTTCACAGTAGAAGCGGTGATAATGACCTGATCAATATTGGTGGCGATGAGCTGCTCTTTGCGTCTTGATAGGTTGTCGGCGCGAGATAGAATGGTGCGTCTAGGTTCTACAGCAGCGATCACCCCCTCCCCTGCCGACGTTTCCTCAAACCAGACGTAATCGCCAACAGCAACGAGATTTTTCTGCAGAGTCTTTTCTTTTTTTAAGGCGCCACGTAGCTCACAAATCCATTCTTGGTTCTGATCATAGACCACATTGCCTTGTGAGACGATAGAGATTACCCTTCCCCGACGTAAACCACTCTTTTCACAGGCTTCAGGATCAAAATGCTCTTTACGTTTATCCTGATCGCTCTTTTTATACTTGGATCGGTCGCGCGCCGACGCCTGCTTCGCCTCATGACGCCCTTCTTTGCGAGCCTCACCCCAATACTGTTCTTCAATAGGACACCCTTCCCAACGACGACGCTTCTCTTTACCCATTGTGATGCCCCAACACGTACATTAAAATGCCTCCCGCAACTGCAACATTCAATGATTCCATCTGACCAGCCATTGGAATAGTGACAGCCCGACACTGCTGACGCACGGCAGGACTAAGGCCTTTAGCTTCGCCGCCAAGAACCAGTACCACCCCTGCATCCCATGAAGCCTGACCGACAGGGACACCCTCGACATCACCAGCCAGCATTGTCAAATGCCTGCTTACAGCTAGCTTCTGCAGCTCCTCCCACGTCCCTCGCGCCATCGGCAAACGGAATGTAGCGCCCATCGCCGCTCGCAACGCTTTATCATTATAAGGGTCGCAGCTACCTTCTAGAAGGTAAAGACCCTGCCAACCTAACGCCAAAGCAGTGCGTATCAAGGTGCCGAGATTACCCGGATCACCGACGCCATCGAGCGCTAAAACTCTCGTAAAACGCTCCATTGATGACCATACAGGCCTCTGAACCTCCGCCACAATGCCTTCCGCTGTCATGACACCTGACACCTTATGCAAGATAGCTTCTGAAGCCAAAATGACCTCTGATCCTTCCAAATCATGAGGAACCAAGCTGCGATCGCTGGTGACAATGACACGCACAGCATGCTGCCTTCCCACTTCACCGATCAACTTGCTGCCTTGCACCAAGACACCGTTGTTGATATCGCGATAAGAAGCACTGTCACGTAGGCTCACAAGATGTTTCACAATAGGGTGTGTTAGGCTGGAAATGGTACGTTCCATCAAGCTGACCCCTCTAGCCACACTGGAAGGCTCTTTAATTTAGCGATAATCAAGTCCGGAACTTCTATTCCTTCCAGAATCGAGATGCGCTCAGCCTCTTTAAGGATAGCCCCCATCTTCTTGCCAGGAACTACCCCTTCCTTCGTCAAATGGTGTGCCATCACAACCGGCTTCTTCTCGCGTAGACGCGCGATAGCACCAGATAAACGCTGCTGACGGTCTTGATGGCTAACAAGAAAATGGTGCCGCCGCTCTTTATCCAAAGTAGCTCCAACTACCTGCAAACAAAGGTCTGTTCGACTGTCGGCATATAAATAGGCCCAGTCGACAGCATCGAAAGGTTGTCCATTTGGTTTCGTCTCAGAAGCCTTCACACCATAATACCATGCCACTAGCTGTGCATCTTTATTGGAGGCCTTCATGTAACCACAAAGCGCTACCATCTCGTCGGCAGTAGCCTCTGGAAACAGCTGAGCAATGCACAGAATCGCCGGACAGGGATGCGGAAAGTCACGCAACGGATGAATCCGTTGCACCATCTCTTCCAACGGCACCCCAGCTAACTGTGGAAAGACCGTTTTCAGTAACCCAAGCTCATGCATCGTCACGAAAGCACGTCCCAAGCCGGGATGCTCCGCCATCTTACAAAATTCCTGCCACAGCCTCTCCATCGCCACAGCAGGGAGAAGAGAGTCAGCATGTGCCGCTATCGCCTCACGCGTCTGCTTGTCCATCGCAAAGTGAAACCGCGCCATGATACGCACACCGCGCACCATGCGCAGCCGATCTTCGCGAAAACGCTCATGAGGATCGCCAATAGCCCGGACAACACCACGTTCTAAATCTTGGCGTCCTCCGACAAAATCCATGATCTGACCGTTTAGAGGATCATAAAACATGCCATTGATCGTGAAATCGCGCCGCTGCGCATCTTCCTCTGGTGTCGAGTACTCCACAGCTTCGGGACGCCGCCCATAGAGATAGAGACCATCTTTGCGAAACGTCGCCACCTCAAATGGTTCATCCTCGATGATCACCATGACCACACCAAACGATACGCCAACCTGGACAGTATGAGGGAATAACGCCACCACAGCTTCGGGCGGCGCCGATGTGGCGATGTCGATATCGGGAGAAGGACGGTTTAAAAGGTAATCGCGTACCCAACCACCGGCTAAGTAGGCAATATGCCCCGCTTCGCGCAGCGTCTTAACGACTCTGACAGCTCTTTCATAAGTATGCGTTATCACTAGGTCTCGTTCCATACAGCCATTATGAACAAGATCGCTTCTATTAGCAATTCCCAGAAAAATAGACATGGACGATGGACAGAATGAGGTAATTGCAGAAGTCCATGTCCATCCCAGACACGTAGCTTCTCAAAAAGTCCTGGCACGTGATGACCTAGCGAGCTGGGGCTGTCTGGACGTTTCACGACGAGGGAATAGCGTCAGCTATTTCTGAGGAGCGAAACGTCCAGAATGGCCAGCGCAGCAGGTCAGCGCGCCAGGACTTTTTGAGAAGTTACCCAGACACCTATGCTACAGCAGCAGAGGCTTGATGACGTTTAATGGCCAAATCCACCGCTAGCGTTAAGGACTGCCTCAAGAGCTCAAGCTCAAGATCGAGGACTTTGCCTTTATCTGCCTCATTCAAACTGCTCTTATGATATCCTTCCAGCTCTCTCAGTTTGGCTTGATATAAGCGATTCAATTGTTTCTGCACGCCCTCCAACTCGCTTCCGGATAAACCTGCCTTTTCAAGGTCCTTCTGCGCTGTTTGAACAAGCTCACGGGCTATCGCCACTTCATGCTGTTCATAGGAGCTCATTGCCTGCTCCCAGCCATAGGCAATCGCACCAGCAGCACCCAACAGCCCAACCGCTACGCCAGTGTCACTACCAGCGTAGAACGAAGCCCAGGCGCCGCCAAGGCATGCCAGACCAACTAGCCCATATTTGCCAAACTCGATAGCGGCATTGTAATGCTGCTTAGCAGTTTCAAAACGCCTTCCTGAATAGTGCTTAGTGATCTCTACGACCCCACGCCCTGCCGACCATTGTGTCTGGTACAGAGGTGATGCCGAAATCTGTTTCCTCACGCTCACAACGTCCTTGAGAGCCTCAAAAAATTCAGTAGACAGCTGTTCCGTCTGAGGCAGCAACAAAAAGCGCGCCCTGCCGTGCAACACATACAGCTCGTTATCCAATCTAGCTTTGAGCTGCTTGCTGTCTGTGGTCGTAGCGCGAATACGTGCCATTGCCTTGAGAGTATTCTGGTATAGCTTGGTCAGCTCCTGCAAAGCCTCTTTACGGTAAGGATCTTTTGGAATCTCTGCTTCAATCTCTTTTTTGAGTTTCCCAAAAATCTCATTGGCAGCATTCACCTCAGTGCCCACTTCAGCCTGCTTCCAAAAGTAATAGCCCAGCCCTCCTATCACAGCCGCGCCTACAGCAGTTACAGCCAACATCACAGCCGGGTCAGGCACATAGGAGGCAGCATAACCTAATGCCGCTAAAGCAGCTGGACAACCAATACCCGTCCCCGCCTTAACACCAAAGCTCTTCGCACGTCGAACAAGGCCATACCCTTCGCCTGCAGAGAAAAGGTGCTGTAATGTTTGTTCTTCTTTACTCACTTTAGGAGTCAATCCCGCAGGCATGACAGCTTGGGGAGTCTCCGCTCTAGCAATGAGTAACTGATCAACCAAGTGAGGTTTTACACTATATAATTCCATGACAAACCATTACATTTTTTATTACTTTGAAGTGCTATTGTAATAAATATAAATTAATTTGTCAACAAAAATGAAATAATTTATCTTATCTTAACTAAAACTAAGTAATCCCGCCGCCCAGCGCAGACTTACTGTTATGGACGATGGACATGGACAGCATGGACGTAATAGACTGAATGGACTCAATGGACAGGACTAAGTAAAGTAGTTAAGGTGGACCCCAACCATTAGACAGAATAGCGCCGTGATTTTGTCCATTTCGTCTATTACGTCCATGCTGTCCATTGTCCCTCCAGACTTCCTCAAAAATGAAAGCTCGAGCACGCCAAAGCCTCGCTGCGAGGCTGGAAAAAAAGGGAACACGTACCCGTCTATACAAATTGGGTATTTTCGGGTATAATTGGGTACAACTATGGGTATTCAACATGTGGAACCTATCTGATCCACTCATCACGGCAGAGATGCTAATGTTGATTGGTGAAATAGATGAATTTAAAGGTAAGTGGAGCCACTTAGGCCGATTGGCACCTGAGCGGCTTCAGTCTCTGCGTAAGGTTGCTACCATTGAAAGCATCGGCTCATCAACCCGTATTGAAGGAGCACGGCTCTCCGATCGCGATGTTGAAAAGCTCCTGTCTAACGCCACGTCTCATCCGTTAACCGCTCGGGATGAACAGGAAGTTGTGGGTTATGCTTTGGTATGTGAGGAGGTTTTTCAGGGCTTTCAGGCTATTCCTTTCACTGAAAATACGATCAAGCAACTGCATGGATGGCTACTACAATTTTCGGACAGGGATCAGCGACATCGTGGTGAATATAAAAAACTTTCTAATAATATCGAAGCTTTTGATCAGTTAGGAAAGAGCCTCGGGGTGATTTTTGCAACAGCATCGCCTTTTGAAACACCTCAACGCATGCAGGAGTTAATATCCTGGACGCGGGAACAGTTAGAAGCGAAATCCCTACACCCTTTGTTAGCAATCGGCATATTTGCAGTTGTATTTCTAGCTATCCATCCCTTTCAAGATGGCAATGGCCGCCTCTCCCGGCTGTTGACGACATTGCTTTTGCTCAAATCGGGGTATGAATACGTTCCTTACAGCTCACTGGAAAGCGTTATCGAACGCAGCAAGGACACCTATTATCTCGCGCTACGGAAAACTCAGACTAGCTTACAAAAGGAAAAACCAGACTTCACGCCATGGCTCACGTTCTTTCTACGAGCATTGCAAAAGCAAAAAATCCACCTCACGCAGAAAATGGCACGGGAGGAAGTGCTGAACATGCATTTGTCGGAACTTGCCAGTCAAATTCTATCACTACTTTTGGATCATGGACGTCTTGGAATCAGCGACATTGAAGCCATCACAAGCGCCAACCGAAATACGCTTAAGAAGCAACTTGCTGCGTTGGTGCAAAGCGGCCACATTATGCGTTTGGGTAGAGGACGAGCAACATGGTATACTCTTCCCTCTGCTCTAAAATAGAATGCCAAGAATTGTACAAAATTGAGTCTATGAAATCCAAGATACGCGTTCTAACAGAAGAGACCATTAACAAGATCGCTGCCGGCGAGGTGATCGAAAACTCCGCCTCGGTGGTGAAAGAATTGGTCGAGAACAGCATCGACGCCGGCTCTACCTCTATTCACGTCGAAATCAAAGGAGGGGGCCGTCAGCTGATCCGCATTACTGACGACGGCTGCGGCATGAGCCATGATGACGCTTTGCTCTGTCTGGAACGCCACGCCACCTCCAAAATTCGCCAGGTCGATGATATCGAGGCTGCTGGCACCCTAGGCTTCCGTGGTGAAGCTATCCCTTCTATTGCCTCCATCTCAAAATTCACCCTGCTCACCTGCCCGTGCGAAAGCGAAGCAGAGGGAACCATGATCATCGTCGACGGTGGACGCATCGTTAAGGTGTGTGCAGCAGCGCGTGCGCCGGGGACGACGATAGAAATTAAGAGTCTCTTTTTCAACGTGCCTGCCCGACGTAAGTTTCAACGATCACCCGCTCACGATACCACAGAAGTGCTCAAGGTTCTTTCCAACCTAGCATTAGCCTATCCAACACTCTCTTTCGACCTTGTTTCGGAACAGCAATCGCTGCTTACAGCGCGCGCAATACCTGGGGCATCGCTGACAGAGACACTACACGCTAGAATCGCTGCTGTCCTTGGCGATGACTACATCCAGCAGTGCTGCCAAGTGAACTACCATCATGGCGAATGCCATCTGCTCGGCTGCGTGGGCCTACCCCTCTATTCTCGCCCTAACCGCACCGGACAGCACCTCTTCATTAACGGCAGAGCCGTCTTCTCACCACTCATCTCACATCTGGTCCGCGAAGCCTATGGTACCGCCCTTCCGACTAACCGCCATCCCCTCTTCGTTCTGCAGATGACGATCCCGGGTGGCTTTGTCGATGTCAATGTTCACCCACAAAAGCGCGAAGTGCGACTACGTCAGAACGATCTCCTCAAAGAGCTGATCCATCGAGGTATCGCCGACGCTTTGCAGAAAAGCTATTTACATACGCCTTTAGCAGCTCACACAGTGATAGCTGCTCCTGCTTTATCCGCTGTCAACAGATATGAACCTTCCCCTTTGCCAGCAATACAATCGTTACCTTGGGAAGAGGCGTTGGAACCCATTCCAAGCCGTGAAGTACCGAACATCCCTTGTCCGCATGAGAGCTCATTTCTACCACTGCCTGTAGTGAAATCTGTCACTACCACTCCTGAACTCGCGCCCCTTCCCACACCTCCTAAGGCTCTAGCAGCACTCAAAGGGTATGTGCTACTCGATCCCGCTTCCTGCTTACACCTTCCAGGCTACAGCAACAAGACAACAGGAATGGTCTTGCTCGATCAGCGCGCCGCCCACCACCGCATCCTCTTTGAGCGTCTTCAACGCACCGAAACAACGGCGGTTCAGCCTCTGCTTATCCCCTGCCCTGTGGAGTTCTCCGCACTCGAAGCAGCATGCATCCGCGAAACCTTGCCTCAGCTACTGAGTATGGGTTTTGAAGTAGAAGAGTTCGGCTCCAACACCTTCCTGATCCGCGCTGTACCAGCAGAGCTAGATGCCGCCGATGCAGCAACGACCTTATCTGAACTCGTTGAGCAGCTGCGCGACTATCAAAGCGATGGCGTCAGAGCCCAGGAACGCGACAAAAAGCTGTCGCTAGCCGCCAGCCGGTTAGCTGTACGCCGAGAGCAGCAGTTAACGCTCATCGAAGCTCAGCAGCTGGTCAATCAGCTCTTCACCACTGCCCAACCCTACCAATGCCCTTTTGGTAAACCGACCATCGTCGCTCTCAGCGATAAAGAACTGGCGAAGTATTTTGTGTCATAACCCCAAGCAAAGGAATGTGCCGTGACTGCTCATGACCGCCTACGCCGCCTACAGCAAGCCCTTAAAGAGACGTCATGCGACACTTTGCTGATCGAAGATAGCGTCAGCCTCTTTTACCTCACCGGACTCGACTTATCAGCCGGTAAACTCCTCGTCACTCCAACACAAACACGACTCCTCGTCGACGGTCGCTACTTCGAAGCGGCCCGCAAGACAACCACAATCGCCGTCACGCTCCATAGCCAAGAGGCATTTAACGCCATCCTTAAAGAATGGGGAACGCAACAGCTAGCATTCACCAGCGAAGAGACGTCTTATCAACGCTTCCAGGAACTCTCCACTCACCTGCACACGCTTCATATCACCGCCTCCCCACTCCCCAATCCTGTCAAACAGCTGCGCATCACCAAAGACCCAGAAGAAATCAGCCTCCTGCGACAGGCAGGCATCCTAGGCTCCCGCGGCTTCGACCTCGTCTGCGATCTCCTCCAAGAAAACATCACAGAAGCCGATCTAGCCCAAGAACTCCAGTTGTTCTGGCTGCGGCATGGCGCAAAAAAGGTGGCCTTCGACCCCATCATCGCCTTCGGCCCCAATAGCTCCCAACCGCACTACCGCGCCGGAACCAGACGCCTCCAACGCGGCGACACCGTCCTCATCGACATCGGCGTCACCCTCAATCACTACCACTCGGATATGACACGCGTAGTGTTCTTTGGGGAACCACCGAATAAGATGCGAGACATTTACACGATTGTGCTAGAGGCGCAGCAAGCAGCGCTGGCAATGTGCCGTCCTGGGGTGACGGTCGGGGAGCTAGATCAAGCGGCGCGGCAGCACATCACGCGTGCCGGCTATGGCGAGCAGTTTTCGCACAGCTTGGGGCATGGCATTGGTCTGGAAGTGCATGAAGCGCCAACGGTGCGCAACAGTGGCCTTCACCGAGACATGGTGCTGCACTCTGGCATGGCCATGACGATCGAACCTGGCATCTACCTTCCTGACCTAGGAGGCGTGCGCATCGAAGACACTGTGGTGATGACTGCTGAAGGCTATGAAGATCTCACCTATCGCAGTAAGGAGCTACGCATCATTCCTACTGATTAATGGGTTCAGGTGGAAGTAGCTGCTCCTCACTTTGCAGGAAGTAGGCTAAGAAGAGAGCATTCAGTACCTTGGTACGTTGAATGAGTGTTAGGTCTTGACTGTAAGTTCTCCTGATGCCTGTCTGTGCGGACTTAAATAGCTGTGTTAGTTCCCTCTCCCTCTCCGGTGCAACAGCGGCAAGAATCTCAAGTTTTCGTAAGCAACACACGTGATCGTGGTGAATTTGCCTAGCGCGAGCAAGAGGAGCATTCTCCCACCTAGACAGCTGTTTGAGGGCTGTCGCAAGCGGCAGCCCAATATAGGCCACGAGCTGCATAAAAGAACCCCAGCTATCGGGAATCGTCCAACTGCATCTGTATATGTTGTCGCAAGTGTAAGTTCGTTGCCATGTCGGAAGAGAAGAGAATAGATTGCCCAAAGGATAAGCCACTAAGCCCGCTAATGCGATAGCCGTGACGGCCTCCTTTGCTTGCCGCCGGCAAGGAGAACACTCTTCTGCTGTAAATGCTTGTTGTACCTTGAGAGGAATCGGACGGCCCGCCCAATAGGGATGCTTCCGGTATGCCTCCTCTGCCCGCTCCGCGGTGTCGACGTTATAGATCTCAGCAAGAGAAGGAGGTGAGGTATAAGCAGGCTGTGAAGCCGCTGTGAGCAAAGTCTCAAATGCTGACGAACGCATAATAACCCCATGGGCTCAAGAGCGCTTCTTTCCATGCAACCTATCAACATAGACCTTTCTACTCAAGCCAGCCTCGCTGCGCTCGGCGGGGGGGCAAATGTGAAATGATGTCATCGCTACAATCGACGAAAAGCTTATCTGTTCAACAAACGCTGAATCTGCTCAAAGTAGGAAAAATTGTCGTCAAGCTGTTGGCTAACCGGCTGTGCATCGGGCGTCGGCTTGTAATGCACCGTCACCCGTTCAAGATGATCGACCGAAATGACAAAATCCTTAGACTCGAGTTGCTCGGCAATTAAATCTGGGATTGCATTAGGTTTCCAATCAGTCGTAGCTACCCCATAACCAGCCTGAAACAGTTCCCATCGCTCTATACCGCGCTGAGATCTACCTGAAGGAGGTGAAGCAGTAAGAACAACATTGGGCACTGGCTGTGTGCTCGGCTTTCTAGGTATAACAAGACTATTCGGTTGCTCTGCATTCTTTAACCACTTGGACAACATCTCACGATCCACTGCTTGGTATTGCTGATAGAGCGATTCAAAGATAGGCATGCTTAAGGGCTTTTCGATCACCTCTCCACTGGTAGAGAAGTAACGCAACGAGGCTGGCTGTTCAACGCCATTAATGGTACGTGTGACGACTTCAAACTTTCCTGGTTGTATTGTAGAGCCATTTCGTTCACTTCGCACAGAAAAATCATTGTGCTGCAATAGCTCTTTCCAATGCTCTTCAAGGCGAAACCGCGCTGGGCTACGTAAATCCCCAGCGGAAATTGTCCAAGCCTTGATGTCATCCACAGCGATACCAGGCAATCTAACCAACACACGAAAGTTCTCACCATCAGCGTCAGGATAGATCACATATTCGCCAACGCGAAGTGAGGCTAGCCGCATTCTTGCAGCCTCGCTATTAACCTCCACAGGAGCTCTAAAGGTGAGATTCTGAATCTTACCAATCAGCCGCTTATCGAGATTAGAGCGACTCCAAGGCAACCAGCTCCGCTTAGCTCTCGCTGCACCAACAACGGTCTGCACATTTTGCTGCTGAAGCACCTGCGCAGCAACTTTTATCCTCTGCGGAGTTGTAAGAAGATCACGCTTCTGCAGAAGCCGATCAGCAAGCTGTAGAACCTTCCGCAGCTGCTTCTTGTCATTCCCAGCCATCTGTACTAGACGGGGTAGCAATGCCGCACAGATCGCTCTTTTTGTCTGCTGATCTACATCTGGCCTTCTAAGCAATGCTGCAGCAAACTTAGCAATCTCATCGACACTACTACTAGGAAAGGCTTCTTGAGTTTGACACGTAAGATTCGCTGTATTGACCTGAATACCTGACCCTTGATCTGCAGATAGCCAATTCTGAAAAGTTTGCGCAGCGGCACTAATGTCATCCGGCATGGCTATCCCCCCCTAACTCGGATTAACTCACGTTGCATCTGCTCAAAATAAGGTTGTGAAGCATTTAATGGTATCATAGTCAAGCTCGTGCTCTCTGGTGTCAACTTGTAGAACATGCTCAACGAACCATTCCTCTCCATGACGACAAAATCTTTATCGCCCAAGCTCTCTAAAGTTGGATGAGA
>CAMFKD010000005.1 GCA_945957095.1 uncultured Chlamydiae bacterium | reverse complement strand
GTTGAGCTGCCGCGCAGCCTCTGATTCATAGGGGAGGCGCAGCATCTGAAACAGATCAGCTAACCCCTGTATACCTATCCCAATAGGGCGATGGCGTTGGTTCGAGCGCTTTGCCTCTGGGATACAGTAGCTATTACCATCGATGATTTTGTTGAGGTTTCTGGTGATGACTTGGCTGACGTAGCATAGGCGTTCATAGTCGAAGGTACCCTGTCGTACGAACCGTGGAAGGGCTATCGAAGCGAGGTTGCAGACAGCCACTTCGTCTGGTGAGGTATATTCTACAATCTCAGTGCAGAGGTTGCTGCACTGAATCGTTCCAAGATGGCGTTGGTTAGATTTGCGGTTGCACGCATCTTTAAACAGCATATAGGGGTTGCCTGTCTCTATCTGAGCATCTAATATTTTGAACCAAAGATCGCGAGCTCGAACTGTTTTACGGCTACGCTTCTCCGCTTCATAGTGCGTGTAGAGTTTGGCAAAGTCTTCACCCCAACATTCTGACAGTCCTGGCGCATCGTTAGGGCAGAATAACGACCAATCTCCTCCTTCCTCTACACGTTGCATAAAGAGATCCGGAACCCATAGAGCGGTAAAGAGATCGCGGGCACGCATTTCTTCCTTTCCATGGTTTTTACGCAGATCAAGAAACACTTCAATATCGGCATGCCATGGCTCTAGATAGATGGCGAAGGAACCCTTCCTTTTTCCTCCACCCTGGTCGACATAGCGCGCTGCATCATTGAAGACGCGTAGCATGGGAACGATGCCATTGGAGGTGCCGCCAGTCCCTCGGATGTAGGATCCCGTCGCACGGACATTGTGGATGCTGAGGCCTATTCCACCGGCACTTTGAGATATTTTAGCACATTGTTTAAGCGTGTTGAAGATGCCCTCGATGCTGTCTTCTTGGATTTGCAAGAGAAAGCAAGAGGACATCTGCGGATTGGGCGTTCCAGCATTAAACAGTGTAGGAGTGGCATGAGTGAACCATTTTTCACTCATCAGATGGTACGTTTCCATGGCAGCTGCGATGTCGTCACCGTGAATGCCAACGGCGACACGCATCCACATATGCTGGGGACGTTCGGCAACCTTGCCATCCATTTTAAGCAGATAGGAACGCTCCAATGTCTTAAAACCAAAGTAGTCAAAGTGGAAATCGCGGTCGTAGATGATCGCGTCTTCCAGTGCTTCAGCATGACGCATCACGGTTTCATAGAATGCTTCTGATACCAATGGAGCTGGTCTTCCAGAATTCTTATCAACGTAATGAAAGAGGTGCTCGACGGTTTGCGCGAATGATTTTCGCGTGTCTTTTTGGAGGTTAGAGATAGCAATACGCGCTGCTAGCAGCGCGTAATCCGGGTGTTTAGCGGTCAATGTTGCGGCGATCTCTGCTGCCAAGCTATCCAATTCACTGCTTGTGACACCATCGTAAAGTCCTTCAATCACCTTTTTGGCAACTAACACAGGGTCGACATGTACAGGGTCTAACCCATAGCATAATTTCTGGATGCGTGCCGTGATCTTGTCAAAAGATACCGCTTGCTGCCGCCCATCTCTCTTTGTCACCTTCATGGTTAAAACTCCTCCGATGTAGTGAAGTCGTTGGAGCCTCTAGCCGCCATCACACCGCTCTTTTGATAGTCTGCCACTCTCTTTTCGAAAAAGTTTGTTTTGCCAGGGATGGAGATCAAATCCATGAAATCAAAGGGATTGGTTGCATGGAACACTTTAGGTAATCCTAAGCTGTTGAGGAGTCTATCCGCCACAAACTCGATGTATTGGCACATCAAATCAGCATTCATGCCAATCAACCTGACGGGCAACGCATCCCTGACAAAGGTATGTTCGATTGCAACGGCATCGACGATGATGCGTTGAACGGTCTCTTTGGGCAGTGGATAACGTAGCTGAGAATAGAGCAAGCAAGCGAAGTCACAGTGCAAGCCTTCATCGCGAGAGATCAGCTCATTGGCAAAGCTTAATCCGGGCATCAAACCGCGTTTTTTAAGCCAAAAGATAGCGCAGAAGCTACCTGAGAAAAAGATGCCTTCCACCGCAGCAAAAGCGACGAGCCTTTCTGCAAAAGAACCCTGCCCGATCCAACGTAGAGCCCACGATGCCTTTTCCGACACACACGGCACGGTGTCGATAGCGTGAAACAGATGCTCCTTCTCGGCGCTCTCATGGATGTAGGTATCGATGAGCAGTGAATAGGCTTCTGAGTGGATGTTCTCCATCATAATCTGAAAGCCATAAAAGCAGCGTGCTTCTGGATATTGCACCTCGCGCATAAAGTTGACGGCCAAGTTTTCGTTGACGATGCCATCACTGGCGGCAAAAAAGGCTAACACATGCTTGATGAAATATTTTTCTTCGTCATTCAGTTTGTTATTCCAGTCAAGAAGGTCCGGAGAAAGGTCTATCTCTTCAGCTGTCCAGAAGCTGGCTTCTGCCTTTTTATACAAATGCCAGATGTCATTGTGGACGATGGGGAACAGGACAAAGCGGTCCTTGTTATCTTCTAAAATGGGTTCTATGTGTGTCATAGAATATCTTCTCCCTATAAAATGATGCACAATTCTCTCAGTACGTGTTCACCACTGAGCCACAGAGACCAGTGAGGAGGAATGAGATTAGGGAGAAGAAATGAAAGGTCTCAACCCAACATTCTAACACCTTCTCTCTGTTTCAATCCTTCTCACAGATCTCACCGATCTCTGTGGTGAACAAATACTTCTCTCAGGGCCTCTGGCCATGAGTAACAGCGGTCTCAGATGTAACAAAAAGGGAAAAGACATTGCCTTTCCCACCCTGTCTTAAAACGAGACAGTTTTTTCCTTTCTTCGAAAGGAAAAGCGATGAGTCAGATAAAGCAGGTCTTCTGGCTTCGAGGTCATCCTTAGGTCTAGCCTTCCCACACATGAGTAGTGGCTTATATAGACCCTTGTCGCTCGTTACAGCGGCGTTACCGTCCGGGATTTACACCCGATTCCCTATTCTCCCTCAACCGTAGTTAAGGGCACTTTATCCGAAGATTCTACCGTATGCGGTAGATAACACATCAATATGTTGTGTTTGTGGCAACTTGTAGCGCATGTTAGGAATGTGAGTCAAGGGAATTCATGCGACTTCTTCCTCTTCCTCTAGATGCTTGGGACGGTATTGCCTGACGAGGATCTCGTCTTTCTGGAGGCGGAGCTCTTCCAATGTTAGACCACGTCTTGTTTTCCCTTCTGATACACCGGATAGCGCTTCATAGGGCGGTGGTTTTGATGCTTTTTGCAAGATATTGATGAGATCTAGACAGTTTGTAAATTTTTGTTTTGCTTCCCGTATTCTTGTTAAATCGGTTATTTGCTTGTGTTGCAGTTCTTTTGCGGCATGTTCAAGAGCCTTGTCGTAGGCCTCTTGATAGTGGCTACAGGCTATTTCCCATTCTTCATATTCAACAGTGTCTTCGGGAGCCGACAATAATCGAGGATCAGGCTGAAGCAGAATAGCCGGAATCGTCTCAATGTCCCAGTCTATGATCGTCCTGCCTTCTGCAAAAAAGAATTCTTCTTTTTTGTAGCGAAGGGATAGATCACATGTCAACGTATAGTCATCTGAGATGGTCAGCAGCTGTCTAAGTTCAGCTAGATTTCTGATGCATGCGACGTAGCTGGCTTTTAGACGCCTGTGAATAGCGCCACGTCGAATGCTAACCTGCAATTTTTGCATTTTCTGACATTCATTGTCCAACTTATTGATGAGATCTAACTTTACCTCTGTTTTCTCCTTGCTTATTTCCAAAAAGTTAAGAAGTTGTCCTGAAAAGACACTTACAGCATGATAAGGATTCATTCTCCCCATAGACACTTCATTGATAAGCCGAATAGCTTCGCGTCGTAGCAATTGTTCGAACAGGGTATGGTATTGGTTGACATAACGCGGCATCTCTATGGTGGCGTTAGCGACATGGTACAGATGTGTACTTTCCGAGATTAAGCTGCTGCGATCATGCTCACTCAATGTGCTTATCGCTTCATCCCACACCTCAAAAGAAAGCGGTTGTTTTGCTGTTTTTAATGTCTCAATCGTATCGGAAGAGAACCCAAGCATTTTAAGCTTCTGTTCTATTTTAGGCGTGATTCCATCCTCTACTATCTTTTCGCAGAGCTTGATTAAATGGTCGTCGCGAAGGTTGGGGAGAAGAGCAGAATGGGCTCCATTAAAGCCTGGAATGAGTGCTCTGCCGTGTTGAAGGGTGGTTTTACTTGACTGTACATTACAGCCTTCTTCCCAATAAGCCAACATTTGGTAGTAGAGAATCTGAATGCGGCGCTTGCCATCGTCTAACATCATGTCTCGGAGGACTTTGCTTGGCTTTGCTCGACTCTGTGATGAAACGGAGAGATTGGGGTCTAACGATTTCAGGTCTAATTCATAGCGTATCTGGCGTGTGGGTGTGACGTTGTATCGACTGCTGATGACCTGGCGAGTTAGGGATAGATTTTCAGTATTGATGAGTTCTAAATCTATCCTACGCAAGATGTTGTAGTCAGGTGGTCCGCTGCTGCTCGCAGAGGCACTACTTGTTGCGCTTGACGCGATAGTATGGATTTCATCATCTAACAATTCAGGACTGCTGGTCCGACTACCGCTATCCGTCAGCGTTTCTGGACTGCTACTCCGACTGTCACTATCCGATAGCTTGTCTCGAGTTTGGATCTCTTCTTCTGATATCAATTCTTCAACGTCGGGTGAGTTTGGGTTTTCCGTTATTTCTGATCCTAGCAGCTCGATGTTGGGCATTCTCTCTTGTTCGGTTTGTGCTGCTAATCGCGCACTTTCGTCAACCCGTGCTTCCCATATTTGTAGAGGCGTTAAGCCATCTTTGTTTCTGTCTTTCATCGGATCGTGAAAGTTGCCTAAGTCAACAATCCATGTCACCCATGCTTCTGGGGTATGATTCAGATCATGGATTGTTCTAAAAGCGGCATTGACCATTTCCTCAGAGCCTGTTCGGCAGATGAGATGAAAGATGTTGTTGTGGTCTTGGTCGACGATACGGGTGCTTTGTGCGATGAGCAGGCAGACCAGTTCACAATCATTTTCCTTAATCGCAGCTTCGAAAAGTCGCCAAGTATAGGCTGGTTGGCGGCGAAAGAGGTCGGCATCCGCCATGGCCGCTAAATAGGCAAAGCGTGCCCGTCGCTGCTTGCCTGTGTTTGCGGGTAGAACCCTTGCAATATTAAAGAATAGCGCAGGCTTCGCCGAAGGTGTTTCCATCTCTCTGGATAATCCGGCAATCACCTCTTTCACGGCTTTTGAATCGGCCAAGCTTGCCTTTGCTCTAGCGCATTTCGACTCCGATGGGGAATTTTTACTTAATTGGCGACGTATTAATTCTAAATTAGCATGTTTATTAGTTGTGCTTTCCATATTTAATATAATATTAAAATAAATTTTTATTAACAATTATACTTTTAATGCTTTCGTTTGAAATTAGAGAGGATTATGCGGCTTTTAGATATCTGGGGCGGTATTGTCTAATGAGGATCTCATCTTTTTGGAGGCGAAGCTCTTCTTCCGTCAGGCCACGTCTTGTTTTTCCTTCTGATACACCAGATAGCGTTTCATAGGGTGGTGGTCGTGATGCTTCTCGCAAGATGTCGATGAGATATAGGCAGTTTGTGAACTTCTGTTGTGCTTCCTCTATCCTTGCTAAATTTGTTGGTGGTCTGTGTCGCAGCTGTTTTGCAGCATGAAAAAGAACACCGTCATAAGCATTTCGGTAATTGCTACAGGCCATTTCCCATCTACGACGTTCGCGAGGTTCTGTGGGAGGTGACAATAGTCGAGGATCTGGTTCTAGCAAAATCGCTGGAATTGTCTCGATGTCCCAGTCGATGATTGTTTTCGTTTCTTCGAGCAATTCCTCATGCTTGTGTCGAAGAGATAGATCACATGTCAACGTATGGTCATCAGGGGCGATGAGCTGCTGTTTGAGTTGGGTTATAGTTCTGATGCATGTAACATAGTCCGCTTTTAACTGGTTGTAGATAGCGCGGGGTCGCATTTGTCGAATCTTAAGCTGCAATTCTTGCATTCTCTGGCATTCGCTATGTAGCGTTTTTAGGAGATCTAACTTTTCTGCTGTTCTTGTCTGACTTATTTCTAAAAAAGTAAGGAGCCGTCCTGAAAAAGCATTTACAGCATCATAAGGATCCATTCTTCCCATAGACACTTCATTAATAAGTTGAAGAGCTTCGCCACGCAGTAATTTTTCAAATATGCAGTGGTATTGATTGACATAGCGTGGCATCTCTATGGTCGCATTCGCAACGTGATACAAGTGTGTACTTTCTGAGATTAAGCTGCTGCGATCATGTTCACTCAATGCTTTTATCGCTATGTTCCAAGCGTCAAAAGAAAGTGGTTGTCTTGCTTTTTTTAATCTCTCAATCGTATCAGAAGAAAACCCGAGTATTTTGAGCTTCTGCTTGATTTCAGGCGTGATTCCATTCTTTGTTATTTGCCTGTAAAGGTTGATTAAGTGGTTATCGCGAAGGTCGGGGAGGAGGGCTGAATGGGCTCCCTGAAAGCCTCGGATAAGCGCTCTACCATGCTGGAGGGTCGTTGACCCTAGTCGCACCTTGCAACCTTCTTGCCAGTAAGCTAGCATCTGGTAGTAGAGGATCTGTATGCGCCGTTCTCCGTCGTCTAGCATCATATCTCGGAGCACTTTACTCGCTTTTGCTCGACTCCTTGGTGAAACGGAGGTATTGGGATCTAACGATTCGAGCTCCAGTTCATATGCGATCTGACGTGCGGGTGTGACGTTGTATTGGCTGCTGATAATCTTCTCGCGATCTGTGGGTTTGTTTCTAGCATTAACAAGTTCCAAGTCAACTCTCTGCAAGATGCGGTAGTCAGGTGGCCCGCTGCTCCTCGCAGTGGAACTACTTGAGGGTCCAAGGCTGGTTTGAATTTCCTCATCTAATAATTCAGGGCTGCTACTGCGACTACCGCTATCCGTTAGGGTTTCTGGACTGCTACTCCGGCTATCGTTATCTGTTGGAATGTCTGAAATATTTTCTTTTGCTCTGAACTCTTCACTATGTGGTGGGCTTGGTTCTTCTGTTATCTCTGCAGTGTCGCTATCGGAATCGGGTTGATTTGCTGTAAGGGTGGTAATTCTTACACCAGGTTGCTGTTCTGGATCGGGCATTCTCTCGTGTTCGATTTGTGCTGCTAACCGTGCACTTTCATCGACCCGTGCTTCCCATACTTGTAGAGGCGTTAAGCCATCTCTGTTTCTGTCTTTCATTGGATCGTGAAAGTTACCTAAGTCAACAATCCATGTGACCCATGCTTGTGGGGTATGATTCAGATCATGGATTGTTCTAAAAGCGGCATTGACCATTTCCTCAGAGCCTGTTCGGCAGATGAGATGAAAGATGTTGTTGTGGTCTTGGTCGACGATACGGGTGCTTTGTGCGATGAGCAGGCAGACCAGTTCACAATCATTTTCCTTAATCGCAGCTTCGAAAAGTCGCCAAGTATAGGCTGGTTGGCGGCGAAAGAGGTCGGCATCCGCCATGGCCGCTAAATAGGCAAAGCGTGCCCGTCGCTGCTTGCCTGTGTTTGCGGGTAGAACCCTTGCAATATTAAAGAATAGCGCAGGCTTCGCCGAAGGTGTTTCCATCTCTCTGGATAATCCGGCAATCACCTCTTTCACAGCTTTCGAATCGGCCAAGCTTGCCTTTGCTCTAGCACATTTTGATTCCGACGGGGAATTTTTACTTAATTGACGACGTATTAATTCTAAATCGACTTGTTTGTTGCTTGCGATTTCCATATACATTATGTTAATAAATAAATTAATTACTAGCAATATTAACATTAATAATTAGTTTATTGTGAATTTTTTAAGTAAAATGTGTTGTTTCGCAGGTTTTTACTGAGAATTTACCACAGAGCCCACCGAGATCACCGAGAGGGAATTTAGAAAAGTCTCTATGCGATCTCGTTGGGCACTGTGGTAGATTTCACCTTTCGTCGTTCAAAACCGCGGAAATTGCTGGGCTAGATGAACATGTACTGTCCATTGAGTCCATTCCTTATCCCTGTTATTCTGTTGCGCATGACTTGCTACCGGATGACGATCACTTACGATGGCACAGCCTATTGTGGCTGGCAGGTGCAGCCCAATGGGACCACTATCCAAGAGCTCATCGAGCAAGCGCTTGAGGTCCTGCTTAAAGAGCACCTCACTGTCCATGGGTCTGGGCGTACCGATGCTGGTGTTCACGCTCTAGCGCAGGTGGCGCATGTTCACACTCCAGGGCCAATAGACACAGAGAAGACCCTGATGGCTTTGAACGGGCTGTTACCGCAGGATATCCGCATTCTTGATCTAGAGGCAGCAAGCGATCATTTTCATGCGCGTTACAGCGCTACGGGGAAAGAATACCACTATCACCTGACTTTAGGTCGATTCCAAGATCCTTTTGCACGTCTGTATAGTTGGCATGTTAGGCGTCGGCTTGATGTTAGCCTGCTTCGGCAAGGCGCAACGCTATTTGTCGGCACTCATGACTTCACTTCTTTTGCCAATGAGGCGCACGCTGGCTGTGCAGCGCATGATGCTGTACGCACTATCAAGCGCCTCGATGTCATCGGAGATGAACGCCATCTTCGACTTGAGTTTGAAGGCGATGGTTTTCTTTATAGGATGGTCCGCAACATCGTCGGTCTCTTAGTGGAAGTGGCGAGCGGTAAGCGACCGACAGGAGATATCCCTAAGCTCTTAGCAGCTAAAGACCGTCGTTTAGCGGGACAAGCAGCTCCGTCTCACGGGCTCTTCTTGGTCAACGTCTTTTATCCACAAGAACGTTAGGAATCATAGATGCGCTTAGTACCGATTCTCTTGGCGCTGTTATTGGTCAGCTGTTCGGGTGCTGATGATGCCTTTAGTGATGCGACACGGCGTCGTAACCAGGTTGCCAACTACATCGACAGATACCATGATGAAGCTCTCTACCGCCCCACACCTCCTGTCTGGCAGCCTCCAGAAGGATATCCGTGGGAAACACAGGGAACAGGCAAGCATCCACGTATCACCAAAGAATACTTCCGCTGCAAAGGTTGCGAGTACAACCCCATGCGAGTTGTGGAGCAACCTGGAGCCAAGCCTGTCTACTATGCCGATTGTGGCGGTGCTGAACGGCATAGTCTGCCCTTACGCAACGGTGAAGAGTTTATCTATCCCATCCTGATTGATGTGTTAAACTATGTCCAGGAGCAGACGGGACATCGCGTTGTGATCACAGCGGGACATCGCTGTCCAGAGCACAACCGCTATGTCGACCCTTCCAAGGCTAACAGCACCTCTAAGCATATGGTGGGTGCTGAAGTCTCTTTCTATGTTCAAGGGATGGAAGGAGCTCCTGAAGCTATTGTAGAGCTTATCTTAGCATTTTACCGCGACAACCCTAAATATGCAGGGCAGAAAGAGTATACCCAGTTTCAACGCTACGACAAAGAAACCGATGTATCTACTGCCCCTTGGTATAACAAAGAAGTGTTTGTGAAGATCTACCGCGCCGATGAAGGAAGGGATTTAGACAACAGGCACCCTTATCCTTACCTCAGCATTCAGGTGCGCTACGACAGGGACACACAACAACGCGTCCAATACCAATGGCGCGATGCCAACCGCAACTACCATCGCTGGTAGGAAAAATATTTTTCACCACTTCTTCTCGCTAATCTCATTCTTCCTCCAGCAATTCCCGCTGGAGTTTTGAACGACAAAAGGCGAAATCTACCACAGAGCCCACCGAGATCACAGAGAGGCTTTTCTAAATCCCCTCTCTGTGATCTCGGTGGGCTCTGTGGTGAATACATAAAAGAAAGGCTGGCGTTAAATTGGTGAGGCTACTATGCTTTTGCACAGCTACCTGCCGAGGTGGCGAAATTGGTAGACGCGATAGACTCAAAATCTATTTTTGGCAACAAAGTGTCGGTTCGAGTCCGACCCTCGGCACATTCCTTTACCACTTCTGTTTCTCGTAAACGACTAGCGATTGAAGCCGGGCTGGGAGTTTTTGAAGTCTTGGAATTCTGTGTTATCTTGCATATTCTGCTCTTCGGTATGATAGCCGCCGAGCTGGTCGTTGATCAGCTGTTCCTGTTGACTTTCTTCTTGTTGAATCTCTTGGTCCACTTCGTCGCTCATGTCGGCACGAAGTGTACTCAGTAAACCAATAATGCTGACACCTAGGATGATGAGGATCGCGATTTGTTGTTTAGTAATTGTGAGCATAGCCCTCCTTATGGGGAAGCGATCCCCGTTTTTCCTTATGAGGTGTCACCCTATTTCTTGACAATAGTCTCTAATAGCTCGGAAATCGTGACAAAGCGATAACCTTGGCTGTGAAGGGCATCGATGATTTCGCCTGTAGCTTCTACTGTCTGCGAACGTTCGCCACGTCCATCATGCAGCAAGATGATCGAACCAGGCTGTGTTTCGATTACTGCGCGTTCCGCTATAATGGCGCTGCCTGGGCGTTCCCAATCGTACGGAATGACATCGAAGAGAATGTGCCTACGGTTGGTGCTGTGCAACACCCAAGGAAGGGCAAGTAGCTTCCTGCCATAGGGCGCGCGGAAGGGGATGGGTCCTCTATAACCCAACTCCTTCAGCACTGCATCAGTTCTGTCGATCTGTGACCGGACAAAGCTCGGAGTACAAAAGATGAGCTGCTCATGAGTCCAGCTATGATTGCCGATCTCGTGGCCGTCGGAATAGATTTTTTTGATGAGTTCAGGGTATTTGACCGCCTCGCTGCCGAGAACGAAAAAAGTGGCTTTAGCCCCTCGCTCACGCAGCAGACGTAGGATCTCAGGAGTATACAGTGGTGAAGGACCATCGTCGTAAGTCAGCGCCACTAATTTTTCATCTGTCGCCACTCGAAAAACCGCTTCTCCGTATAGCTGAGGGGAGCGGTAACTCTTAATATACAGAAATAGTGCAGTAATTGCGATGACGGCAGCGCCAGCGACCAAGGGAATAACAAGGGATTTCAGATCTAACTCCATGAACCTACTTACGGGACAGTCAAGGGGTAAACATAGCCTACTTGGTCCTTATGGACAAGGGAATGGACTTCTGCAATTACCTCATTAGGTCCATTACGTCTATTTTGTCTATTAAGTCCATTCCATTCATTATTTTTTTAATTAAACTAAAATAGTAAATTAAATAGTTAAATAATATAATTAAATTGTTGGTTATTTAATAAAAATGGGTGTGATATGTCGTTTCGTACTGAAGGTACTCCTCCTCCTTTCTCCTCTTCCCAAGAGTCTACACGTTCCTCTGTTGAGATTAAGCATGGCAAAACGGCAGGGGGTAAGGTCATTACATGGTTTAAAGCCATTCATCACGGAGCAAAAGCTACCGCCTATGAGCTCTTTTTAGGCGAAGAAACGAAAAGGCCTGGTAGTGATCCTAAAGCTGTCTGGTGGCTCGGACGCACCTTGGGTGCCATTCCTTACGTTGCGCTTCCCTACCTCGTTGGACGAGGTGTGCATTACGTCTATCAAGAGGGTAAGCAGAAGTTTGCTGCCAGTCGGGGAGGAACCAATAAAGAATCACCTACTACCGCAGCTCGGATGTCTACGGCTTCTAGGGATAGCCATATGATTAGCAGTAGTACATCGCCGGAATTATCTGATTTGCACTTAGATGAAGAAGAGGCAAGTACTGGTTCGGCGTCTATTGAATCCATTGAAACATCTCACAGATTGTCGTTTAGTGGACCACAAGAGGTTTCAGCGCCTTCTTATTCATCTCATACTATTGAACAACTTAAAGTTCGGCTACAGCAGGCGAACGAGGTGTTAAATCAGTGCGGTCCGAATGAGCGTGGCAAAGTGAAAAGAAGACCGAAATTAGGATCGGATGGTCAGTTGAAGACCACTCGCTTTGACAAAATGCCTTCAACGGCGTCAGCGCCTAGATCTACTAAAAATGCCATTCGGCAAATAAGAGATATCATTAACGAGGCTGCTGAAGTTGGGATTACCTCAATTAAAGTAAAGGGTCAGGATGTCGCCGTTTATGATTTGTATAAGGATCTACAAGGGTTACCAGACTTTAATCCGAAAAAAGTGACACCACTGTCACCAAAAGCACAGTTTGCATTGGATCAGGCAGAAATAGCAAGTAAGCTGACAGCCATGCATGGATCGTTATTAGCTCCATCGCAGGAGCTTTCCCAAGAGGAATTATTTACTCATCTGGAAACCCTTGAGGCAGCGATTCGGCTGGGTGTAACAGAGGTAGGATCAGCGTCAGGGTTGATTGAGACGAAAATGCTGCTAGCGGATTTGCGGACTCGACCAGCGGATTTTGGTGATCAGACGTTTCAAACAAGACTTATGCTTGCATCGACGAGTCTGGAAGCGTTACCGGTGGAGCAAGCGAAGTCAATGGGGATTCCTTTACAAGCTACTCAACAACAGCTTGTAGAGGGAATATTAACAGGCTCTAACGCTTCGCTGCACTCTTTGCTGGCTCATACCTATCGTAATAACTCATTGATGAGTAGCTTGTTTGAGGATCTACGCACAGCCATCGCGTCTGATTCCGATCCGAGATCACGTAATGAGAAACTCGATAACGCTTGTAGGT
This sequence comes from uncultured Chlamydiae bacterium, assembly GCA_945957095.1. Taxonomy (GTDB): domain Bacteria; phylum Chlamydiota; class Chlamydiia; order Chlamydiales; family JAJFMA01; genus CAMFKD01. The sequence goes on along the minus strand of CAMFKD010000005.1, from coordinate 18,163 downwards.
TTGCCTTAGTGTTTGTCCGGGATGGTGGCATGCCTGTCAGAGGGGGTGCTAGAGAATCGGTAAGGCAGGAACTGCTTCAATTGGCGACGCTCGCTCCTTCTCCAGAGGCGGCTGGAACTTCATCTCGTCCTATGACATCGGCTGAGCAGCTAATTCAGGCATTGGGATCAGAACCTCCATCGCCACCTTCAATCGATACAGGAACGATTCAAGCATGTGAAAGGCGGTGCGATGAGCTAAGCAGAAGTCTGTCATCTGACCGCCGAGAACCGGGGCTGTTTTTGAGAGTACAAACAGAATTACAGGAAGTCGACCGGTTGTTAGCAGCTCTTCCTCAAGGTCAAGAAGGAAACCTCGCTGGGCAACCATTAGTGTTGGCACGAAATACTTTGAAGGAGGCCGCATCACAGAAAATTGGAGGGTTGCCTTGTCTTCCCCTAGATGTGGAGAATGCTTCAGCGCATGAATTGTCTAATGTCTTATGTCACGCACTCGAATTAGCTTTTTCCGAGATTCAACCTTCAGAGCTTGATGTATGGACAAAGTCGGCTGCAGAAAAGGCGGAACAAGCGCCTCATATCAAGGCTTATATTGATCAGTTTAATCTGGCGTCTTCTTACGTCAAACATTCGATTCTTCATGCAAGCAATCCGCAGGAACAAGCGAAGAAATGTATAGAAGCTGCTGATTTAGCTTTCAGTCGCCACAACTACGCGGCTGGGTTCGCTATCATGGGTGCTTTAGGTGACTCCTCTATTAATCGGTTGAACGAATCGATATGGAGGACTCTTCCGAACAAACATCAGCGCATGTTTGAACGGATGAAGTTATTGTGTGCTCCGGCCGGAAATTTCGGAGCGCTGCGAAAAAACGCTTCTGTGGCTCTTGAGAAGGACCAACGTGTCGTACCCCATTTGGGATTGTTCCTACAAGATATGACGTTTATCACGGAAGGAAATTCAGAAACAGTTAAAGATGCCGAAGGCATGATCAGTCTTAAACGAAACGTCCTTATCCAAGATGTTAAAATGCAATTGAAGGCTTATCAAGAAAGTTTAACGAAAGGTGCTGGGCCGGCACCTTCTCTATTGTATCAGGACAGTGCGGCTGCCATGACATTACATCCTACGATCATAAGTGATGCCACACTGTATGCATTGTCACAGGAACGTGAGAGCCGAAAGGGAGAGGTGAATAGAGAATGGAGTCGTTGATAACGTTGCGAGGCATGGTGATGACACGAAACATGAGGAATACGCATGAAAAGGGTGATGGGACTTGTGATCCTATTGGTCTTGATGCTGACCACATTGGCATGGCATGCCGCAGAGGTTGGCAACAGTGGCGTACCCCAACAGGCGGTGGCCATCTCATTTGACAAAGGCTACTTGTTAGCCAATGTTATTCCAGCGATGCCGATGTTATCGGCTAGGGTAGAGGCGAAGGACAAGCAGCCGCTGCCCCCTGGCGGACTCTATGTGGTGTTAAGGGCTTATCTACCCAATATTCCCGACCTATCGAAACAGATGGTGCAGCCAGATGCTCAGCAGCCAGCGCGGCAAATGAAGCCGTCGGAATGGCTGAAGGCACAAAAGCTGCCTGACATCGAATGGGTTCCCACCGACAGGCCGACCTTTGTCTACTTCCCTAAGGATTGGGTTAGTACTCTCAATGACAAAGAACATCTGACAAAAGGGCTTAAGGTAGCTGCTTCGGCTTCTATGACCTATAAAACGCCGGATGGCAAAGAAACAAAAATGGAAGGGGTTCTCTTGTATCAAGTGGAAGCTGTCTTTAGCGATGAAGCAGACCTTGCCAACGCCTATCCACACCCCTCTCATCAAGTTGACGTTATGTTAGTAAACGCGTCGACTGGTACCTTTGGTGTGGTCGAAAAGAATGGATTTGGGGAATTCACCACCTCGATCGGACCTCTGGAAGAGGGTTGGACGCCACAGAATCAAGAGCAAGCTGTCAAGCTCGTCACAGATGTGTTGGAAACGTTAGGATGTTTTGTGGCGACAGCAGTCTATCATACGCCAGACGCTCCTCAGCTGGTTGTCTTGCGGGCTTTTCGCGACAAAGTGCTCATGACCAGCCAAGCAGGCGCAAAGCTAGTGGCCTATTACTACCAACATGGTCCTTATTGGGCTAGAGAAGTAAGTCAGCATCCTCTTCTACAAGTTTTCTTAAAGCCTGTTTTATCCGCTACTGCGATGGTGCTGAAACAGATCAATCTTGACAGCCCTACAACACAGAAAATCTTTCACGGCGTTATCGACGTAGTGGAATGGATCGTATCACCTTTAGTGGATCATCAACCACACCACCCTCCAGCAACACCTGTAGGGGTATGATGACAGTCGCTAGGGATTCCACCGCTTCCCTAGGGCATCGACAGGCAGCATTGCCATGCCATCAGGGGTGGATGCAACCTCTAAGGCGAAGGGGTACTGGTCGATGCGTAAGGCTGCTTCCAGATCATCTCTACTGCAGCAGTAGTGGTGTGGGTCGGTGAGCGTTCTTTTGGCAGAGGGGGCTTCTTTGACACGCTGGAGGTAGTGGCGAGGGTCGGGGTTATGGCCCAACAAGCATGCTTCGAGATAGTCAGCTAATGCCATGTCTTCGCTACCATCATGACGACCGGTAATGATAAAGCTCACTTGACGGGGTTGTAAGGCTAAAATACGGTTCAGGGTCGCCTGTGCGACGACAAAGCTGGCAGGCAGAATCGTGTCTGCATTTACCACTGCGGCGACACCTTGTGTGCCCGAAGACGTTCTCTGCACTAAAGTGCATCCTGCAATGTCACTGTCGTCAAATTGACGAGGCGAATTACCGAAATGAAAGCCATCGATAGGTTTGCCCTCCAATTCGCCCATGAGCAGGTAGTGCGGATAATGGCGATGATAGGCGAAGGCGTCTTCGATTTCCTTGACAACCATAATTTTATCAGCGCCGGCGGCGAAGGCATAAGCGGCGGTGGTAAAGGCACGGATGACGTCGATGACGACGGCAACACCAGTGGCCTCTTGGCAATCGAAGCGATGGAATTTGGTAATCTTCATGCTACAGAAGGTTTGAGAAGGTTAGAGAATTTAGCAAGCTGTTCAGGTTCTCCGAAGACGACCAAGACATCTTGTGACTGCAGTGTCGTCGATGACGGAGGGTTGGATAGTGTCAAAGAACCGCGTCGTATCACCAGGATAGTGACGCCAAAGAGGCGTCTAATGCCGCTTTCCTCCAGTGTCACACCATCTAGGGTCGATTTCTCAGGAATGCGGTAGGCACCGATCTCCATGTCGGAGAGGCTCAGGCTAAGATCTGAGAGGGTAGCCTTTTCTTCCGCTAGCGAGCGCAGCACCTGATAACCATGAGAACGCACTTCGACGGTGAAGCGGTCGATTTCATCTTGCGGTACGAGGTATTTGTTCAACACACGCGTGAAGATTTCGATGGAGGTTTCGAATTCTTCCGCGATGACATCATCGGCTCCTAGGTTACGGATCGGTTGCAGCTCGTTCAGATAGCGTGTGCGCGTGATGATATAGACATGAGAACTCGCTTGACGGATCACCTCGACCATGCGCCTTGCTGCGACGGGGTCATTGACGGCGATGGCGACAACGCGGGCATCGTGGATGTCTACCTGCTCTAACACGGGTTCTTGCGTGGCATCGCCGAAGAAGATAGGCTCGCCTAGCTGCCTTTCACGGCGTACCGTGTCAGGGTTGACGTCGAGGATAACATAGGGAATGCCAGACAGCCTCGCAGCCCAGGCCAGGTTGCGGCCACAGACGCCAAAACCGATGATGACGATGTGGTTCTTATAGTGCTGTACAGGTGTTGCTTCTTGTTTGCCTCTACCAGCTTTAAGCCTTTCAGGTAGCTGCATGGAGGTAATCTTATTGGCAATAGTAGGTCCTAGCCCCATCATCAATGGTGTAAGAGCCATCGTGACCAGCGATACAGCAAGAAATAGCTGGTAGCCCTGAGGCGACATCAGGCCAAAAGAGACGCCGTTGGCTGACAGAATAAAAGCAAACTCTCCTACCTGTGCTAAGCCGATGCCGGTCAGCAGCGCTGTCCGCAGTGGATACCCTAAGGCCGCGATGGCTGCTCCACCCACTACCAGTTTGATGACAATGACGGCGGCAACGGCGGTGAAGACGATGAACGGATTGTGAAGGAGGAAGTTGACATCGAACAACATGCCGATGGAGACGAAGAAGAAGCTAGTAAACACCTGCTGGAACGGTAAGATATGGCCGACAGCATGGCTGGCGTACTCCGATTCGGAGATAATTAGGCCTGCTAAGAAGGCTCCTAATGCTAATGACAGGCCGATGCTTGAGGTCACCCATGCTACAGAGATACAGAGGAATAATACACAGAGAATGAAGAGTTGGTTGTTGCGTGTACGTGCAATTTGAAACAGGAGGTGAGGAACGCCCCATTGCGCGAGTAAGAACACGGCGAGCAACACCAAGACCCCTTTGCCAAGATTCAACAGCACAACCACGGTGTCAACGCTGTCGGTACCGGCTAGAAATGGGGTCACCAGCATCATCGGCACGACGGCAATGTCTTGGAAGATCATGATGCCTAGGATCGACTGGCCGTGAGGCGTCTGCATCTGGGCTTTTTCTTGCATAAGACGTAAGACAATAGCGGTGCTGCTTAGGGCAACAAGAAAACCAAAGAACATCGAAGGGCCTGGCGCAAAGCCTAACATGCTGACGATGGCAGCAACGACCAATATCGTCCCTGTCACTTGTAAGAAGCCACCTAGCAGCACCAGTTCTTTGATGCGCACTAACTTGGCTAATGAAAACTCCAATCCAATGGTGAAGAGTAATAACACCACCCCCACTTCCGCCATCATCTCGACGTCGTGCAAGGCTTTGATCATTCCTAAGCCGTGAGGACCACACAGCACCCCTGTCAACAGCAGCCCCACCACTGTGGGAATGCGCAATCGCGCACAGATCAGCAATACGGCAATTGACAAACCGAAAATCTTGGCGATGTCAGCAAGAAGCGGAATATCCATCACATCCACCTAATTTGAGCATTTAGCCTACCTGTTTTGCCTCAGTTACGTCAATTTCATTTCCTCTATGTCCATCTTAGCTTGGCGAAAGTGGTAAACATGCACCTTTTCAAATGGCGACATTTTGTGTTAAAACATGCTCTTTTTAAGGAGTTGTATCCATGCCACAGATGAAGGTTCCTGGTAGTGTTGATGTGCTTCTCAAAGAAGAACGGGAGTTTTTCCCTTCTCCTACTTTTGTCGCTCAAGCCAATGTCCAAGACAAAGCGATCTACGAGAAAGCTGCCGAAAACCGCGAAGCCTTTTGGGCCGGTTGCGCCAAAGCGATAGAGTGGTACTGTCCTTGGCATCAGGTGATGAACTGGACGCCTCCTCACTGCAAGTGGTTTGTGGGGGGCAAGCTCAATGTCAGTTACAACTGCTTAGATAGACACATCAAGACTGCAGCGCGCAATAAGGCTGCTCTCATCTGGGAAGGAGAGCGTGGTGAAGAACGGACACTAACCTATTGGGATCTCTACCTTGAAGTCAATCGCTTCGCCAATGTCCTCAAAAACCTCGGAATTACCAAAGGTGACCGCGTAGCCATCTACTTACCGATGATACCAGAAGCTATCATCGCCTTGCAGGCCTGTGCACGCATTGGTGCCATCCATACGGTCATCTTTGGTGGCTTTTCAGCTGACTCGCTGCGCGATCGTATTCTTGACGCCGACGCCAAGCTGCTCATCACCGCCGATGGTGGCTACCGCCGCGGCAATGTGATTACGTTGAAGCAGACAGCGGATAAAGCCTTAACCGAATGTCCCAACGTCAAAGATGTCATTGTTGTCCGCCGCACAGGACTAGATGTCGATGTCGTGGAGGGGCGCGATCACTGGTATCACAACCTGGTGCATCATGCGGCAGCTTATTGTGAGCCGGAGCAGATGGATGCTGAAGATACGCTGTTTATCCTCTATACATCGGGAACGACAGGAAAACCAAAAGGCATCATGCACACGACAGGGGGGTATCTTGTTGGCGTCGCAACGACGTATCGGTGGGTATTCGACATCAAGGATCACGATGTCTACTGGTGTACGGCTGATATTGGCTGGATCACCGGACATAGTTATGTCACCTACGGACCTTTAGCTAATGGAGCGACACAAGTGATCTTTGAGGGGACGCCGGATTGGCCTGACAAAGACCGCTTCTGGCGTATCATCGAAAAGTATGGCGTCACCATCCTCTACACCACGCCTACGGCTATCCGCACCTTTATGAAGTGGGGAACCCAGTGGCCAGATGCCTGCGATTTGACAACTCTGCGCCTTCTCGGTACCGTTGGTGAGCCGATTAATCCAGAGGCATGGATATGGTACCAAAAGCACATCGGCCGCGGACACTGTCCCGTTGTCGATACGTGGTGGCAAACAGAAACCGGTGGTATCGTCATCGCACCTTTGCCTGGAGTCATGCCGACCAAACCGGGATCAGCCACTAAAGCACTTCCAGGTATGGCAGCGGACATTTTGACGGATAAGGGTGAGCATGTCGAAGTAGGTGGGGGCTATCTAACCCTCACGTCTCCCATCCCTTCGATGATGCAGGGCATTTGGGGCGATCCACAACGCTATGTCGACACCTATTGGAGCCGCTGGGGGAACCGTCTCTACTTTACAGGAGACGGAGCGCGTCGCGATGAAGAGGGCTATCTCTGGATGCTCGGGCGTGTCGACGATGTGATCAATGTCTCTGGTCATCGCATTGGGAGCATGGAGGTTGAAAGCGCTCTGGTATCTCATTCCGCTGTAGCCGAAGCTGCTGTCGTCGGTATCGAGGACGAGATCAAAGGGCAGGCTATCGTCGGTTTTGTCATCCTTAAAGAGGGACATCATTCCAACGATGCTATGGCAGAAACATTGCGTCAGCATGTCGTCAAAGTCATTGGCGCCATTGCCAGACCGCAAAAGATTCTGTTCGCCCGTGACCTGCCCAAAACGCGCAGCGGTAAGATCATGAGGAGGCTGTTACGCGATGTCGCTGAAGGGCGCGTGTTGGGTGACATCACCACTTTAGCTGATGCTGGAGTGGTTGAAGAGCTCAAAAAGAAATATGACGAAGAATATGCGTAACGTCAAATCCAGCGCTTTCGCTTGAATAGGTACAACATCGAAGAGAACACGACAGTGATGACAGTCCAGAGGATCGGATATCCCCAAGGGCAGTCTAGCTCTGGCATATGCTTAAAGTTCATGCCATAAATGCCCACGATAAAAGTCAGAGGAACAAAAGTCGTCGACACGATAGCAAGGAGCTTCATCACCTCGTTCATCTTTTGACTGACGTGCGAGAGGTGCAGATCCATCAAACCGGAGAGCATTTCCTGCAGTCCTTCGATGCTGTCAATAGCTTGTAAAGCATGGTTATAGACCTTTACCACCTGCGTAATCATTGTTTTACTGAGAAGAGGTGACTCCGAGCGCTGAAGGTTACTCAGAACTTCGCGCAGCGGCCAGATCGATCTGCGTAGTGTGGCCGCGTGACGTTTTAGCGCATATACCTTTCCGTGGATATCATCCCCGTTGTTGTTCATCAGCATGCTTTCAACTTGCCCTACCTGCAAGTCGACCTTCTCGATCCATAAAAAGTAGTTGTCGACGATGGTATCCAACATCATGTACAGGAGGTAATCAGCGCCAGATTTACGGCAGACTCCTTTAGGATTCCGTATTCGCCCTTTAACAGGCTCTAAGCAGCCGTCATCTTTGTCAAGGATAGAGACGACAAATCCTTTCCCTAAGATGGCGACCAAACAGCGCTCTTTCGGCGCTTTGGCTCGCGGGCTTTGGTGCAAGAAGCGTAGGTGGAGGAGGATATGCGATCCGATCATCTCCAAAGTGGAGCGCTTTGTCTTGACCAACAATCTCTGCAACGCCGCTGTTTCTATTTCCAGCTTCTGAGCTAGTGCCGTCATCGTCGCATCGTTAGGACGTCCACAGATGTGGATCCACGTGACCCCTGCTTGGTCGATCGCTGGCAGTGCGTCGGCTAAGGTGATGTTAGAGCGTTCTTCTACGGCACGGGCGCTATAAACAATGACCGATGTCGTTGCAGCTGTTGTCGACAGTGCTCCTGAAGGCAATTCAGAGGTGGTGATGGCTTCTGTTTCTATCATAGACCGCACTCTAGCAGAAAATAGAATTTACAGTCTTGCCTGCTTAATATCGGACCCTGGCGTTGTTTCTTCTCGCTTCCTTTTGAGACTTCTTGATGGCGGCTCATCCGGCAAAAACCACGTGGGAGAGATAGACTTTTCCTGGTTAGGTAATCGGTTATAGACGTTGATGAATAGGCTACCATCGCATTGATAAGCTAACGCTGTGAATCGCGAACGCCTAAAGATATCGGCCATCGGCACGAGAGTGGCGTTGACAACTTCTGTTAAACAGGGTTTATCTAGGTCAATGCCTTGTCGATAGGAAGACTCGTAGCAGGTATAAGGGCGCATGCCGCGGATACTTTCTGAATAAAATGACCCCTCAAGTTTACGCGCTCTAATAATGGTGTTATCGATTCTGAAGACAAAGGTGGTAATGTCTCCTTGCGTGATGCATCGATTAAGACACTCAATCGTAGCGGAATTGATCTTCGAGCCTTTCGGAATCAGGGCTTTTTTTAAAGTTCGACTGTTATCTTTCCCTCTCTTTAACTCTAAGATGTTGCGATTGAAGTTAGAAGCCCCTGCTTGGCAACTGTCAATTTGTAATTGTAGGCGTTGCGATTGTATGTTTGGCATATCTTACCAATAGTTTAGTTTTTTGGATTATATAATATGAGATTTCGTGTATTTTAATCTAGATTTTTTTCTGGCCTTACAATGTATATTTTTTCGCCGAGTGCAGCGAGCCTTTGGAGCGCGCAAGCTTGCCGGTATGGACGATGGACATGGACGTAATAGACGAAATGGACTTCTGCAATTGCCTCATTAGGTCCATGCTGTCCATCGTCCATATCGGCAAGCTTGCGCGCTTCAAAGGCTCTACGTTCGGCGAAAGACCTTGCCGATATTTCCACTGGCCGGATACAGTCTGGCTAGAGAAATTTGTTAGCGCATAACAGGATACATTGAGGACAGGGTAAGATGATGGGAAGATGTTTTTTGGGATTGCTTTGTGCTGGCCTTGTGATGCATGGAGCTGCTTTAGCGACTAATAGTAAGAACAATCTTACAAGCAAGTCGGTGTCGCAGCCTGCGGCACCTAAAGTCACAGTAGCTGTCCAGGGACCTGCTGAGTTTAAGGCAAAAGACTTTAGCCATCTTCTCGGGATGAAAGGCTTCTCGGATAAGCTGCTTAATCTTCACTTTACGCTATATCAAGGCTATGTCAAAAACGCTAATGCGCTGACCCAAAAGTTGCGCGAACTTTCGGAAAGCGGTAAAGATCGCACACCGGAGTATGCAGGCTTAAAGCGCATGTATGGATGGGAATTTGATGGGATGCGGTTACATGAGTATTATTTCGGCAATTTAGGTGGCGATGGTCAGCTTTCGCCGGATAGTGCTCTCTATAAAGCCTTGGCTGATCAGTATGGTTCTTATGATAAGTGGAAGGAAGATTTTGTCGCCACAGGCATGATTCGTGGCATTGGCTGGGCCGTTCTCTACTTCGACCCCATCTACGGGCGTCTCACAAACACATGGCTGAACGAGCACGACCTTGGTCACCTTGCCGGTAACACACCCATCATCGCGATGGATGTTTTTGAACATGCTTACATGCCGGAGTATGGGTTAGATAGAGGCAAGTACATCGAAGCTTATTTTGATAATATTGATTGGCATGTTGCCACCGAACGCTACAACAAGGCCGTTGAAAACGCGGCAAAATAGTCTAGGTAAGGGAGAACTATGGAGCTCATTAGGCAAGTCAGCAAGCGACTCTTGATGTCATTGGGATTGGGGATGCTCTTAACAGCATCTGCTGTGGAGGCGGTGCCGGTACAAGGACGGGTGACCCAGGTGCTCGATGCTTCCGCTGTCCGTATCCAGCTACCTGGTGGCCAGCGCCCTAACCTAGGAGATAAGGTGGTTCTCACCTACGACAACCCCGATGGTAGGACGGGGGTAGTGGAAGGTGCATGGATTGTCACAGATTTACAAGGCAGCATAATAAAAGCACGCAGGACTGACGGCAAGGGGACAGTCCCTCCGCGCATCGGCTATAGGGCTATTGTCGATGTTGGCAGTAGTTCTAGCCAGCAGGTGCCACAACAACAGCCAGTGCAGCAGATGCAGCAACAGCAGCCAGCGTCTCAGGTGAATCCTCAGCAGCAACCAGTGCAACAGACACAGCAACAAGCATCGACCGTTAACGCTGATGAAGCCTTTAATAAAGGGGAGCAGTTTTTTGCAGGCAAGGCAGTACCCGCCAACTACCCAGAAGCGTTTAAATGGTACAAGCTTGCTGCCGACCAAAACCACAAAGATGCCCAGCAGCGCGTGGCCTATATGTATGAATATGGGTTGGGCGTCCCTCAAGACTATAACCTAGCGTTTAGGTACTACCAAAAAGGTGCTGACTTAGGCAGTCCTTCAGCCATGAATGGTTTGGGCTGGTTCTATTACAATGGTTGGGGTGCGCCCAAAGATTATACAAAGTCGCTCTACTGGTATCAGAAGGGAGCTGACGGGGGCGATATGCTCGCACAGTCTAACTTAGGCTGGATGCTGGTAAACGGGATTGGAACAGCTGTCGACTATCCTAAAGCAGCTATTTGGTTGCGCAAGGCTGCTGATCAAAACGAACCTTCAGCCGCTGCTACCTTGGGTTTCCTCTACGAACGTGGTTTAGGTGTTAATCAAAGCGATACAGACGCTGTCTTTTGGTATCGCAAGTCAGCAGAAGCTGGCAATCCGACAGGAGAGAACAACCTGGCGTGGATGTATGACAATGGACGAGGTCTGCCTCAGGATCCTGCTACAGCAGACCAATGGTATCAGAAGGCTGCTGATCAGGGCTATGCCCAATCGCAAAATAACCTTGGTGTCGCCTATCAGAATGGAAGAGGCGTACCTAAAGATCTCTCCAAAGCCTTTGATTTATATAGTAAGTCAGCTCAGCAAGGATACGCTGCTGCTCAGTATAACTTAGGGGCACTCTATCAGTATGGCAATGGCGTTCCATTAAGCCTTAATGATGCTGCTGCATGGTATCAGAAGGCTGCTGATCAAAATTATGACCTTGGTCTCACTAGTCTGGGTTGGCTCTACCTATATGGACAAGGGGTAGCACAAGATAATGGCAAGGCTTTGGCATTGTTTGAAAAGGCAGCAGCTCTGGGTGAAGCAGGAGCGATGAACAACCTTGGCTATATGTATGAACAAGGATTGGGCATTGTTAAGGATCCAGCTCAGGCCTATAAATGGTACCGTCAATCCGCTGACAAGGGTAATGTTTATGGTCAATATAACATCGCAAGATTCCTTCAATCCGGCACTGGGGTACCGCAAAATCCTCAAGAAGCCTTGGAATGGTATAAGAAGGCTGCTAAGCAGGGACATGCTGAATCTCAGGCTGAGCTCAAACGACAGGGGCTTTCCTGGTAGACAGCCTACGCTCAGTGTAATTGCACAAGAAACGAAGACGCAAAGGTCACAGCCATTCCCGCTAAATATTACCCACTCACTTTTAGGAATTTATCACCACAGAATACACAGAGAGGGAAATGGAAAAAAATAAACACGATATTTTCCTATCCTTTCTCTGTGCACTCTGTGGTAGTAAATTCCTAAAGATTAGTAGTTAATATTTAGCAGAAATTGCTACTGATCTCACTGGCTCAGTGCTGAATTATGCAACAACACCTCTCTTTGGTAAAAATTTTAGCGGGAACTGCTGAAGAACTGCCTTTTCTGTTGCCTGACAAAGGGTGATTCTCTATAATGGTGGCTCTCAATGCGGCCATGGCGGAATTGGTAGACGCGCTAGATTCAGGTTCTAGTCGGGGCAACTCGGTGGATGTTCGAGTCATCTTGGCCGCACTCTTCTTATAGGCACCTCTCAGCTTATGTTGCCAGATACGCTTTCAACTGCTTTAGTGGCTAATGGTTCTTTGGGTGGCGATCCGCGCCTGGGCGAAATTCTTCGCGGCTATTCTACCCTCGTCGCTGTCGATGGCGGTTTAAATCACTGCCATAGCCTCGGAGTGACACCGCATCGCATTGTGGGCGATTTTGATTCCGTTGATCCTGCCGTGCTAGCCCGTTATCCCACCGTTCCTCGCACGCTGTTTCCTCGAGACAAAGACCAAACGGATCTGGAGCTTGCCCTGCAAGAGGTGCTAGGTACAGGGGAAGAAACGGCGGTGGTTTATGGAGCTTTGGGGCGGCGGACGGACCATCTGTTGGCAAACTTGCAGCTCTTGCGGCGCTATCCTGCTAGGCTTTTCTTTGAAGGAGAGGGGGAGAGGCTCTTTGCCATTACCGAACATTACCGGTTGGCATGTTATCCGGGACAGCTCCTCTCTTTGATGGCGATAGGTGGTCCTGTTGAAGGGGTCACCACGCGGGGTCTTAAATGGGAGCTGAATCATGCGGTATTCAACAAAGATTTTTTTAGCGTTTCCAACGAGTGCCTCGGTCATTCGGTTGAGATATCGATAGCCCAAGGTGATCTCATTTGCTATGTTGCATTGAAATCATTTCCCTCTTGAGATACCTTATCTTGGTGTACATGTTCACCTATGTCCTCTTTTCGTGCCCGGGCCCGAAGTCTATCATCAATCGGGCACGGGCACCAAAAGAGGGTATAGATGAACATGCACTCTTTGGTGATCTAGAGAAGGCGAGTGTTTAGGTATCCATGTACAAATACGATATTAAGAAGATACGCAATTTTTCCATTATTGCTCACATTGACCACGGTAAGTCTACGATTGCAGACAGGCTTCTCGAGTTGACGCAAACGGTTGCTAAGCGGGAGATGCAGGAGCAGCTGTTGGATGACATGGATCTAGAACGCGAGCGTGGAATCACGATTAAGGCGCATCCTGTCGCCATGGAATATACAGCGGCGGATGGGGAGACCTATCAGCTTAACCTCATCGATACTCCTGGACACGTCGACTTTACTTATGAAGTATCGCGGTCATTAGCAGCTTGCGAAGGGGCGTTGCTTGTCGTTGACGCCGTGCAGGGCGTCCAGGCTCAGAGTTTGGCTAACGTGTTGCTGGCGATGGAACGTAACCTGGAGATTGTTCCTGTCATCAACAAGATCGATCTGCCAGCTGCGGATGTTCCCAATACTCGCCAACAGATCGAAGAGGTGATTGGTATCGCTGCAGATGACGCGATTTGTTGCTCGGCTAAATCAGGTGTGGGTTGTGCCGATATCTTGGAACGCTTGATTCGTGATGTTCCGCCTCCTGTGGCTCCCCAGGATGATCGTCTGCGTGCCTTGGTCTTCGATTCGCATTATGACACCTATCGCGGTGTGATGGTTTATGTGCGCGTGATCAGCGGCGAGATCAAGAAAGGTGAACAGATCCGCTTGATGGCCTCAGATAAAACCTTCGAAGTACTGGAAGTCGGCGTTTTTTCACCCAAAGAAAAGCCGGTAGAGATCTTGCGTCCTGGAGAAGTAGGGTACCTCACAGCAAGCATTAAGAATACCAGCGATGTCAAAATTGGCGATACAGTAACACTGCAGAAGCACCCCGCTTCAGAGGCGTTGCCTGGTTTTAAGGTCATCAAGCCGGTGGTCTTCGCGGGGATCTATCCGATCGAATCCGATGACTTCGAGGCTTTGCGCGATGCGTTGGTCAAGTTACAGCTCAACGACTCGGCTTTGCACTTTGAGCAAGAAAGCAGCACGGCGTTGGGCTTTGGCTTCCGTTGCGGTTTTCTAGGGTTGCTACACCTGGAGATCGTTTTTGAACGTATCCAGCGCGAGTTTGACCTCGATGTGCTGTCCACAGCTCCTAGCGTCATCTACCGCATTCATCTCAATGACGGTACTATGAAAGAGATCGACAACCCAGTGCATTACCCCGATCCCGCCACCATCAAGATGGTGGAAGAACCGTGGGTCACCTGTCATATTATGATCCCTAACGAATACCTCGGAGCTATCTTAAGCTTGGGAATGGACAAGCGTGGCGAGTGTGTCAAGACGGATACGATGGATGCCCATCGTCTGATGTTGACCTATCGTATGCCCCTCTCTGAGATCATCGTGGACTTCAACGATAAGCTGAAATCGGCGACAAAAGGCTATGGATCTTTTGATTATGAATTTGCGGACTACCAGAAGAGCGATATCGTTAAGTTAGAGATCCGTGTCAATGAGGAGCCCGTTGATCCTTTCTCTTGCCTTGTACACCGTACGAAAGCGGAAAGCAAAGGACGCAATATCTGTGCCAAGCTTGTGGAGGTGATTCCACAACAGCTCTTTAAAGTTCCTATCCAAGCAGCTATCGGTGGTAAGATTGTCGCTCGAGAAACCATCCGTGCGATCACCAAAAACGTCACAGCTAAATGCTATGGTGGTGATATCTCCCGTAAACGTAAGTTGTGGGAGAAGCAGAAGAAAGGTAAGAAGCGCATGAAGGAATTTGGTAAGGTGACAATTCCACAACGCGCCTTTATGGAAGTCTTGAAGACCTAAGCACAAGAAGGAGTTTGAGTGTCCTATTCGCAAGCTACCGCTAGGCAGCCTAAGCACTACACGTGGGAACAGATCGAAACCGCCCGTCGGCAGCCTGTTCCTCAGCATATTGCTATCGTTCCTGACGGCAACCGTCGTTGGGCGGCGCAGGCCTCTCAAGATCCTAATAACGGACATCGTCAAGGTTCTAGGTCCGTCATTCACTTGGTTGAAGCGGCTGGCGAACTTGGTATCAAGACGGTGACGCTCTATGCGTTTTCGACTGAAAATTGGTCGAGAACTCAGGCAGAAGTGGACTTTTTGATGGATCTACTGGAGGCAAATATCCTCCAGTATACGGAACAGTTAGTTATTAATGGCGCTAGGCTGGAGACAATTGGAGATTTATCAGCGCTCTCGCCTCGACTGCAACAGTTACTAGCGGATGCCAAAGAGCGTTCCAAAGGTGGCGACACCTTAACATTAGTGCTGGCGATCAACTATGGATCGCGCGACGAGATGTGCCGTGCTATTCGTCGTCTTGTCGTGGATAGCGAAGAGGGGAAGATAGCGAAAGAGGCTATCGATGAACAGGTTGTCTCTCGCTACCTCGATACGGCACAGTTTGGTGATCCCGACCTATTCATCCGTACTAGCGGTGAGATGCGTATCAGCAATTTTTTGTTATGGCAGCTCTGCTATACTGAATTAGTCTTTTCAAAAGTGTTATGGCCTGATTTTGCACCTCACCATCTGTTAGAAGCTGTCTGTGAGTTTCAGAATAGAAAAAGGCGTTTCGGAGCATGAACATCCACACATCTGACAGCTTAATCCAACGCCTGCTTGTGGGCTCTTTGGCAGTTATTTTATTCCTTGTCATCGATTACTACGCCCTTGTTCCAGGTTTTGAGTGGCTTTTTGTCGTTGTCCTCTCTCTGATCATCGGGATGGCACTTTGGGAATTTTTTGAGATGTGCAGTGCCATGGGGTATAGTCCCATGATGCGCACAGGGATCTGGGGTGTCGCTCTCTTTCTGGTTGCCATGTTGCTCCAGACGAAGCAACCAGCTTTCGCCGTGTTGCCACCTGCGGCTCTGTTTCTGTTGTTTGTGTTGGCGTTTGCTCTCAAGCTCGCCAACACCGGAAAAGACCCTTTATCTAACCTGGCGGTGACATTCTTTGGCTTCTGCTACATCGCTTTGCCTCTTTCGCTGCTCTTACCCATTACCTATATGTCGGGGCAGGATGGTCGCTGGTGGTTGCTATATGTCGTATTAGTCACAAAGGTGACCGACATCGGCGGCTTTATGGTAGGTAAGACTTTAGGGAGGCATCCGCTAGCGCCCGATATTAGTCCTAGAAAAACAATAGAAGGGGCACTTGGTGGCGTTGCCTTTGCTGTGTTGGCGAGCCTCATCGTTGGAGTGGGGGCCCTGGACTTTTCCGCTTTTCAAGCAGCTCTGTTAGGTCTTCTTGTAAGTGCTGCCGGGCAGTGCGGCGACCTTGCTGAGTCACTCCTTAAGCGCAACGCAGGTGTTAAGGATAGCAGTCATCTTCCAGGGCTCGGCGGTGTTCTCGATGTCATGGATTCGATGATCTTTACCGTTCCTGTCGTTTACCTTTATCTTCTCATGGATTCTGCCCTCTAAATGCACAAAGGATCGAGGATATGATTATCACTATTGATGGACCAGTAGCTACAGGTAAGAGTACGGTGGCTAAGCGTTTAGCCGAATCGCTAGGCTATATTTATTTTGACACGGGTGCTATGTACCGTGCCGTCGCTTATCAAGTATTGAAGGAGGGAGTCAATACGGATGATCCCGCTGCTGTTGAGGCTTTTCTCTCTCATCTCGACCTCGATATCAAGATTAAGCGTGGTGGCAAGTCTTACTTTGTCAATGGAGCAGATGTCACCGAAGAGATCCGTGGCGCAGCTGTGACAGGTGCCGTATCAAGAGTAGCTGCGGTCCCAGCTATCCGCGAGCGGCTTGTCGCGATTCAGCGGGCTCTAGCAGTTGGTGTCAATGCGGTGTTTGAGGGACGTGACATGGGTACTATTGTCTTTCCCGATGCCGATCTCAAGATCTTTCTGGAGGGGCGCCTAGAGGTGCGTGCACAGCGCCGCTTAGACGAGCTTAAGCGCATTCGTCCGAATGAGGCAGAGAATCTCACGCTGGAGCAGTGCATGAAAGAGATCGAAGAACGCGATAACTTTGACTCGCATCGTTCCGTTTCCCCGCTTGTCAAGGCAAACGACGCTTTTAGCGTTGACACGTCTGATCATACTGTTGATGAAGTGGTCTTTCAGATTTTCGAGTGCAAAGATCAAGTTAAGAGCAAACATCGCGCTCCGCCTGCGACTTCATAAGCCTTGTAGGACTTTGTGGCTATAGTGTCCGTTGTACTAATGGACATTTCTTGTTTGTGTTTTTGTGGTTTGTTCCTATGTTGATGTAGTTCTTTCTTGCTGTTTTAGATCTTTTTATATATAATGTCCATTTAAATATAAAAGGCAGAGTATACTATTAATAATGCGAGGAGAGAGCGCGTAATGGCAAGCACCGAGATTTGGGCGACAACATATATCCGGCAAGCAGAAAACTATGCTGCACATCAAGAGCGCGATTCATTTGTTAAGATCCGCACGCGCATGTCATTTGCTTTGGCTGCATTAACTGGGATTGTAGAGACGACGATTAGGATAGCGCCGACCATTCTGATGGCTCCTGGAGCTTTGTTAGCTAAGGCAGCAACTTCAGTAGCGGGCGAATTTTCGCTGGGACGGAGTATCATCGACGGCTTTAAAGCCAATGGGAGCAAGACGATCGGTGCGGTGATAGCAGCGGCTGTGGCTACAGCAGGCGTTGTTCATGTGAAGCTATCCCAGAAAATAACTAGCAGTCTTGCATCTGCTGCTTTTGATTGGGACAAGTACAAAGTTGGAGTAGTGCGGCAGTTAGATCAGCTTATCGGTCAAAGTGTCGATAGCCGTCTAAGGATGACTCCTGTGGGAGGTGTCTATCGGTTACCGAATGGCGATAAGCCGTTGCCTTATTATCAGCCGGTATTACAAGAGATATATAGCAAGATAGCTCGTGTTGTTGCTAGCGCAGACCAAGCCATTCATGCCCCGGGTATTAGCTCGGAGGAAAAGGCGTTGCGCGTTCAAACGGGGCTTGCCAGAGTACAAGAAGGGATTCAGAAGACGCTGGGAAGGCTCCAGACGCTTCCCATCACGTATGCCGATGCCGTCAATCACAAGCTTAATAAAGCACGCAAGTTAAAGATAAAAGCTCTTGCGTTCATGGATGAACAATTCCGATGGATTAGCGCCGCCAAAAAGCGCAACGAGCCAAAGACTTTTGATCAAGCGCATTTTAGCGAAGCCTATGCTGCCTATCGTGCGCAGCAGGAGAAGCGTTTTGATGAAGCATTTACAAAGATGCATACCAAAGCCTCTACTTTTAAGAAACTC